>JBIOHA010000020.1:0-18330 GCA_044448625.1 Chitinophagales bacterium
ATTTAATATCTCTGTAGCATCGTCGAACGTAATTTCTGTGATTGCATCTTTTAAAATGGGGGTTGCTTCGTCGGCAGCATCTTCAGCAGCGTGGTTCAATGATTCAACAAATCCATCTATGAGGTCATCACCTCCGGGCAATGCGCCAACAACTGCGGCAACAACACCTGCTTCTTCCGGAAAAAATATTTTGATGTCGGGACTATTAAAATATCCATTCAATAGCGAGCCCTGCGAAACGGCAGTATCGGTTCCAACATTTAATGCTTCTTTTAATGCAGCAGCAACATCATCATCACTTAAAACATCATCGAGATTCAGGTCCTCACACGAAACAAAAATTGTAGTTGCAACAAAGGGAAGAAAGAGGAGGTAATGCAGTTTTTTCATACAATTATTTTTCTACGCAAATATACAAAATCGTGCCAGAGGGTTTCACGGAGAGGCAACAGAGGAGCAGAAAGCGCAGAGGGGGTGACCGTCATTGCGAGGTGGTGCTAAAAGCGCTTGCGTTCGAAGCCCAAACATTAACCACCGAAGCAATCTCATTACCACTACGACAACACTCCGGTATTCAACAGATTGCCAGCCCGGATGAACCGACGGACGGGCTTCGCTCGTTCCTCACTCTCAATGACCTCTCGCATGGACTTTATTTAAAAATCCGCCCCTTATCTGCCTGATCCGCGTCATCTGCGTGCTTTGTATTTCTGTATTTCCACAATTTCCCGGAAACCCCAAAAATATGTCCTTCCCCAACCAAACTTTCCCTACACAATTTTGCTTCTACTAGCAACATATGATGAAACGATTTGCAATAATCTTGTTACCGTCCCTTGTCCTCCTTATGGCCACGAACGAGTCATGTAAACATACGCCACTTGACCTTGGTTTTGAAGACCCAGGAATTACTGATACAACAGGTCCACCGCCCGAACCAATTTCAAATTGCGATGAGGATACCATTTATTTTGAAAATGATATTTATCCCATACTGATATCCAATTGTGCTATCAGCGGTTGCCATAATACCGAATCGCATAAAGATGATATCATTCTGAGTTCGTATGCTGATTTTATGGAAAGCGACATTATTGATATTGACGACCCGTGGAACAGCGATCTTATTGAGGCCGTAACCGATGATGATTTAGATGACCGTATGCCGCAGGACCTTCCGCCCTTAACTGATGAAGAGATCAATATGCTGGTGCTTTGGCAGCAACAGGGTGCGCTGAACAACAGTTGCACCGATTGCGATACCGCCGAGGTTACTTATGCATTATCAATTGCACCTATTTTAGATGCCTATTGTACTGGCTGCCATGATCATATAAGTCCAGCGGGTTTCATTGACCTAACTGCTTATCTCGGAACAGGTTCTAATGAAGGTGTTTTTGATGTTGCAGCAGATGGCAGATTATACGGCGCTATAAACCACGATGCCGGATACGAGCCCATGCCCGATGGTGGCGACCAGTTGCCCCAATGTTATATTGACCAGATCAGAACATGGATAGAAAGTGGCTTCCCGGATAATTAAAATTATTCAGCCTTATGAACCCTGAAATTCCGGGTTTTTTTTATTGCTATTAAAATACCCTGATTGAATTATCTTCGCAACAGATCAACTCCATTTTAAGCAAGAACAATTTTCTGAAATAAAAGTGATGAATTAAATATATGGCGTTGAAACCGGTTTTAAAATTATTGATCTTTAAAAATGTTATCCTTCCGGTAGGTAGCATTTTATTTTTATCGGGCATTTTTTTTTCATCATGTTATTACGATAGCGTTGAGGGATTGTATGGACTTGATAATTGTGATACCGTTGATGTTTCCTATTCGGCCGATATACTTCCAATATTGCAATTATCCTGTTATAGCTGTCACGACGATGTGCATGCGATCGGCGATGGTAGTGAAAATTTCCTGGAGGGATATGAACAATTAATGGAATTTGTTGAACCGAATGATCCGGAGAATTCCCTATTTTACACTTCGATCGTATGGATACCTGGAACCGCTTTTATGCCGCGGCCACCTGGTTCGCAACAATTAAATGCCTGCGATATTGCCATAGTGAAAAGCTGGATCGACAATGGAGCATTAAATAACTGACTATTATAAAACTCGCTTTATGAAAAAATATTTACTCATTACCGTAATTATTTCTTTGTGTAATATTATTAATGCACAAAACACCACTTACACCACAGAAACATTTCGCGATACGAGGGTCATCAGCGGACAAAGTGTTGAAACCGGTGTGCAAGGCCAGATGAAATTTATTATTTCTCACCGCTTTGGCGATATATACCAGGAAAATGCTTTTAGTGTGCTCTATAATTTTTTCGGATTCAGTGGCGGGGCAAATATGCGCATTGGTCTCGACTATGCAATTAACAACTGGCTTGAAGTAGGTGGAGGAAGATCAAACCTCGATAAAACATATGATGTTTTTGGAAAAGTACGTTTGCTGAAACAAAGTACGGGTGATAAAAATATGCCTGTGTCGCTTTCTTTTTACCAGGGCATGAGCATGATAACAGATACTACCAACGATATTATTCATCCAACATTTATTGATGGCTTTGCTTATTCAAGTCAATTATTAATTGCGAGAAAATTCACAGACGGATTTTCATTGCAATTAATGCCAACATTTGTTCACAGGAATCTGGTTGATTCCGTATCCGATCAAAACGATGTAATTGCACTTGGCCTCGCTACTAAAATTCGTCTTACAAAAAATATCGATCTCACCGGCGAATATTATTATACACTTCCTGATCAATTGCCAACAGGTTATGAAAATGCCGTTGCCATTGGTGCCGATTTTATAACCAAGGGCCATGTGTTCCAATTACATCTCACCAACTCTTTATTTTTAATTCCCGAACATTATATCACCAAAACACAAGATCAACTCGCCGAAAAGGTAAATGGCAAAACAGAATTTACTATTCATTTTGGGTTTAATATTACGAGGAGTTTTAAGATTGCGGGAAGACAGTACTAGAAGTATGAAGTATGAAGTATGAAGTAAGAAGTATGAAGTGTGAAGTGTGAACTGTGAAGATAGTGTCTTTCAAAATATCGAAATGCAAAAGTCCCCTTTGGGGGATTTAGGGGCCTAAAATAATGCGAAATGAGCAAAAATGCGGAATGAGGAATACCGATCCAGCATCCAGTATCAAGTATCCAGTATCAAGCATCCAGCATCCAGTATCATTACCTGTTTATGGTGAATTTGAATCGATTTTGAAGTATTTTTTGTGATTTGCAGATAAAAATCTTTATCTCTGTAAAAAATAATGCACCATGCATAAATTAGGATTATCTCTTTCAGGCGGGGGATACAGAGCAGCGGCATTTCATTTAGGCACCCTCAAAAAACTCAATGAATTAAAAATACTCGACAAGGTTGAAGTGCTTTCAACAATTTCAGGTGGTTCTATAACGGGCGCATATTATTGCATCAACTCTAAAAGTTTTAATGAGTTTGAAAACTACATGGTAAATACTATTGAAAATAAAAATGTTATCAGGTCCGTATTATTATCATTTTCATTCCTCAAACTTTTATTGTTCGTTTTAGTCTTTTTATCAATAGCTACATATCTATTGTTTACACCATATGCATGGCTTTCAATTCCAGTTCTTATTGTGATGGTGTTCTTTCTCCTCAAATACCAGTTTGCCATTTTCCCTGTGAGCAAAGAAATTGAAAAAGCATATGATAATTTTTATTACAGCAATAAAACATTGAAGGACCTGAACGATAACCCCATTTTAGCGATCAATTCTACCAATTTACAAACAGCACGACAATTTACTTTTTCAAAAGAGAGAATGGATGACTCTGCTTATGCATTTATGCAACCGCCCATTTATTTCAAGAATAAAGATTTTCCTATAGCACGGGCAGTGGCAGCATCGTCGTGTGTACCATTTGCATTTACCCCCATCAGCATTAAAAAAGAATATTTCGAAAATCAAGATGATTATAAAAAAATAAATCCCAAACTCGTTGACGGAGGAGTTTACGATAACCAGGGAATTCACAAGCTCACACAGGAGAAAAGTTCTTATGAATGTGAGATGATTATTACCAGTGATGCGGGGAATAGACTTCCGTTTGCCGGTTTTTATAATAATACCATCATTCTCCTCATTCGTACGGTGGATGTATTCATGTCGCGGATAGAAAGTTTTCAAATGGTGCAGAACCTGTATAAGAATACCTCAACAGTAAATAAGCAGATAGCATATCTTTCGCTGGGTTGGGATATTGAAAATTGTATTCCTGGATTCTTTAATAATCTTGTGGATGGAAATATAACAAAGGAAGTTGTTGCTGCGCTTCAGTTAAAACCTGAATGGGTGGAACATCCCGAACAATATAAAAGTGAAATTTACCAGCATCTTGAAAAATTTGTTGATTACCCAAAAATATCAGCTAATAATCTTACCAAAGAGGAAATGAAGGTAGCGAGAAGTGTAGGAACAAATCTCACCCCGCTTTCTAAAAAACAAATAAGCTGCCTTATGCGGCAAGCAGAAAATTTAACTGAACTGCAGGTAAAATTATACTGCCCTACTCTAATTTAAAATCATGGCTAACAAAACCGACAATCCGATAAATAATAAGAAACCGCCATTCAGGAAATTAAGGGGATATGCATTTGACCCTATAACATCGCTCGACCTCGACACTGCGGATATTAATGAGATCATTTATAAGATCCCCTGGGAAGATAATTTAAAACCAGGCCCTGAAGGTGAATATATAAAAGTGATCGATCGCGATCCGATGAGCGATGCCATTTATAAACCTGTTGATCTTAATGATCCTGTGTTGCTCGCGAATGATGGTCTAAGCCCAAGTGAAACAAATCCGCAATTTCATCAGCAGATGACCTATGCAGTGGTGATGACCACTATTAAAAATTTTGAAAAGGCCCTCGGTAGAAAAGTAATGTGGAGTGCTGCAGAAAAATATAAAGACAATACTGTTAAATACGAATTTGTAGATAAATTATTGGTTTACCCGCATGGGCTTCGCGATCAAAATGCATATTATAGTCCTGATAGAAAAGTTTTATTGTTTGGTTATTATAATGCAACACCTGCAAATGCCGGAGTTTATTTACCGGGAGGAATTGTTTATTCCTGCCTATCGCATGATATTCTTGCGCATGAAACAACACATGCATTGTTAGATGGGATGTACAGCCGTTTTATGGAAGGAACACATCCCGATGTGGCCGCTTTCCATGAAGGGTTTGCTGACATCGTTGCATTGTTGCAACATTTCATGTACCCGGAAATTGTTAAAAATCAAATTAGAAAAGTGCGGGGTGAATTAGATACTGAAAATTTATTATCAAAACTCGCAGTAGAATTCGGGCAGTCGACGGGAGAATATAAATCACTGAGGGATGCGATCGGTGAAACCGATATGCGCACAGGAAAATGGAAAAAGAAAATGGCAAACGTAAATGATTACGATACGATTTTTGAATGTCATGATCGCGGAGCTTTATTGGTGTCGGCAGTATTTGATGCATTTATTGCGATCTACAAAAACAGGACGGCCGATCTTGTTAGAATTGCAACGGGTGGTTCGGGAATTATATCACAGGGGGAAATTCATCCTGATCTTGTGAACAGGCTTGCTGATGAAGCAGAAAAAACAGCATCGCATGTGTTGAATATGTGTATAAGGGCTTTGGATTATTGCCCGCCTGTAGATCTGAATTTTGGCGATTATTTGCGTGCGTTAATTACTGCCGACACCGAGTTGGTTGCAAACGACAGGCATTCATATCGCATTGCATTTATCAATGCTTTCAGAAAAAGAGGGATATTTCCGGAAGGCGTATCCAACCTTTCTGTTGAAACACTTTGTTATAACGACCTCGAAAATGATTCTGACAAAAAATGGTTTTCAGAAGAGTCGCTGGATTTTTTCAGGGAATTTAAATCCAAGCTCGCTTATGTTACCGACCGGGAAACGATATTTAATTTGAGTTCTTCTTTGATAAGGGGAGATGAAAATAATAAAGGCATTCATTCTCCATTTTTAACACGTGCACGCAAAGTGGAACACCAGGCGATCTTAGAAAATTTAACGGGTTTGGTTTTTTCCGATCAGTATAAAAAACTCGGGATAAAAACTTCCCGCACCTATAAAAAAGGACCTTCAGTAGAAATACATTCTGTTAGGTTAAATAATCGTGTCGGCCCCGATGGCAATCACCAAAACCAATTAATTATGACGCTGGCACAAAAGGCAATTGTTGTTGCAAAAGAATCGAAGCAGGGAAAATTATCTTTTCATCCATTGAAGGAAAATGCAAAAAACGAGGAAAGTTTTATTTTCAGAGGGGGATGCACTTTAATTTTTGATCTCGACAGCCTTACATTAAAACATAGTATTACAAAACCAATATTCAATCCTTCACATTTCAGAGAAAAAGAAAACAGAACACTCAGGTTAAATCAACAGCGATTAGAAATGCAATACCGTTGTTATTTTGGCGACCTGTTGGATGAAATGAGTTTTGCGCCTACGCATCTGCATCCTGTTGAACCATTTGCCTCTTTGCATAAAACAAAAACTTCTATTTTATGAGCGACACTAAAGTTGATTCAATAACAATAAGAATGTACAACACCGGTTCCGTTGGCGATTGCCTGCTGTTGCTTTTTAAAAAGGAAAATATAATTTCTTATTCCATGCTCATTGATTGCGGTGGAATAAATACGTCAACCGTAGCGATAACTGCCTGTGCTGAAGATATTAAAACAACATGCGGTGGCAAGCTGGATCTGTTGATCGTTACTCACCAGCATGAGGATCATATTTCAGGATTCAATTTAGCAAAGCCGGTTTTTGATAAGATACTGGTAGATGAAGTCTGGATGTCGTGGGTGGAAGATAAAAGCGATCCGATAGCCGTCATTGTGAAGAAAAAATATGGGAAGAAATTAAAGGAATTTAAAAAAGCTTCACTTGATGCACTCACTTCGATAAAACAAATTAAAATTCCCACAAATGTAAAAGGCGCTAAAGCAAGAATTGAATCCACCAAATTAAATATTCTCGAAACGATCAGGCTGCTTGAATTTGAAGAAGGATTGTCTCATGGGGCCGGTTTACGTAAAGGTGCAAAATCGAATAACGATGCAATGAATTATGTGAGGAAAAAAGGGAAAAAGCTAAGCTATAAACTTCCAGGGGATGTAATAAAAAACCTCAAAGGCGCTGAAGGATTAAAATTTTATATCCTTGGTCCACCCCGCGATGAGGACCTGAAATTTTTAAAGATAGAATTGAATGAAGAAGAAATGTATCATTTTGCCATTTCTGCCCAGGCAAAAGAAATTACCAAAGAAATTGAGCGTGTTGGGAATAGCGGAAGTGAATTAACGGAATTTGTTTCACCATTCAGCGATCAATATTTATTAACGGGAAAGGAGAAATCGCTGTTTATGCAGGAATATAATTCTCCCGAATATAAATGGCGGCAAATAGAAACAGACGGCCTTGATTCATCGAGTGAAGTGGCACTGGCATTAACGAGGTTAATGAATAATACCAGCCTTGCCATGGCAATTGAAATCGAAGAAACCGGCGATGTAATTCTTTTACCTGCCGATGCACAATCGGGCAACTGGATGTCGTGGCATACGGAGAAAGTTTCTGAAAGCCTGAAAAACAAAGGTGGAAAAAATACACGGGAGTTATTGGAAAATACCATTTTCTATAAAGTGGGCCACCATGGTAGTCATAATGGAACAGCCTCCGTCAGCGGCCTCGATCTTATTGGTGAAAAACATGTGATCGCATTTATGCCACTGGTTCAGGATAAGGTGCCAACTGCCTGGGGAGGTGCAACAAATTTTCCAGCCAAAAAATTGTATAGCGCTATTATCGAAAAAACCAAAGGGCGGGTGGTTAGAACAGATATTGGTTTAATTCAAACTTATAAAGCAAAAAAACTCAGAAGCGCTTTGCCGGAAAGCAAAAAATCAGAATTAAGGAAATTATATAAAAAGGGTCCTAATTATTGTGAATATACCATTAAGGTTTTCTGAAAAACCATTTTAAAATATTGGTTGCATGTTATCCAGATGTTGATAGTCAATAAAATACGGTAACTGAATTTGGAATCCTCAGAAATTATACGGTAAATTTCGTAAACATTAAAACCTGGATTTATGAACCTTATTGACCGTGCAAAAAACATCATTATTACGCCTGCCAAAGAGTGGGATGTAATAGCTGCTGAACAACCCAATACACAAAAGATCATTACCACTTATGTTTTACCACTTGCCCTCGCCGCAGCCCTGGCTGCATTTATCGGCTATGGGTTTATTGCCTCCGGGGCCATGGGCGGTATGACTTGGGGTATTTACTATCTCATCAATGTACTTGTGGGCGCCATTGCCGGCGTGTTTGTCAGCGCCTTCGTTATCGACGCACTGGCTCCGAATTTCGGATCGGAAAAAAATATCGGCCGCTCTATTCAGCTCGTAGCCTACGCATATACACCTGCATGGATCGGCGGATTGCTGGCAATTTTTCCTCCCATCGCAATTATTGGGTCATTGCTTTCTTTGTATTCTCTTTATCTGCTTTACCTGGGAATGCCAAAGCTGAAAAAAACACCGCCTGATAAGCATGTTTCTTATTTTGTGGTTTCGCTTGTAGTGATGATCGTTGTTTATTTTATTATTGCATTGATCATGAGCAAGGCTATAATGCCGATGTTGTAGCAACGTTCGTAGAAATAAATACAAGAACTCGGATGACGCTGATAAAGCGGATTAAAGTGGATTTTTTGTTAGATGTAATAATAAAAAATACAGATTTTAAATAATCCCCCTCTGCGTTCTCTGCTCCTCCGCGACCCCTGCGTGAAATGGCTGTTGAAATACAAAGCACGCGGATGAAGCGGATGCGGCTGATAAAAGACGGATCTTTTTTATAAAAATAAATTAAAAAAAGCGGATTAGGACCCCAGAGGGGTCACATATTGGTAACCCAGAATCTCACCCCCAAGACACGGCCCCGTAGGGGCTTCTTCTTCTTAGCCCTTCTGCTCATGATAGTTATCGGGATTGCATGAAACGGCTGTTGATAAATACAAATACGCAGATGAAGAAGGCAACAAATAAATAAAACATTTTTTTTCTTTGCCCTTTGCGCCTTTGCGTGAAACAACTGTTGCATTTTCAAAAAAAAATCTGAAATATTTTCCCAATTCAAAATATTTATTTTACTTTTGTGCCAATGTCATTTAAAACAGATATAAATAATCATTCAGACCATATTCTCCGGTAAAAAATATTTGATAAAAGTATTTACACCCGGACTATGTGCCGGGTTTTTTATTTCTGTAAACCAATAAAAAAATAACATGGAAGAAAGCGAAAAAGAAATTATTACATGCGCCTGTTATCCTTTAACAACAAGCACGCATTGCCGCTGAACTGTTCATTCTTCACTGATTGATATTTCCCCGGCTATGCTGCCGGGTTTTTTATTTGGATCATTTATTATTAATTGATGAGGGTTATCGCAAAGTTGCTTGCGATAGTTAATGGCTTCCGTTTGCCCCATCGTGAATATGTAATCCACTAAATATTTCCCGGCAATGAATTAATTATTTAATCAACCGGAAAATTGAAATGTTATGATGAAGTTAATGGAATTGATCGTGTTGATAATCATCAGCATCATCAAAAGAATGAACACAACTTTGAATACAATGGTGGAGTTGATGGAAAATACTTATGAATTAATGGTTACTACCAAAACAAAAACCACCGAAAAAATAATCAGGGTAATGGTAGTTTTGGTAACCGGCAAAATGATCGAAAGTATAGCAGGAAACAAAATGATCACAGTTATAGAGATCATTAAGATCATGGAAAAGTATGTTTCTATCACCGGCATTGTTGAAGTAACCGTAATGTGGATGATAATGGTATTGTTGATGATCGAAAATACTGTAAAAGGGGAAAATGGAATGATGGGAGTTATAACTTTCACTATCGTTAATAACAATATGATGGTGACTGAAATTGCAGTAATCGAAATCACAATCATCATTATTACCAGTTTGGAAAGAACGCATGTTCGTTTTTACGATAAATTGCGAAGTAACGGGCAGGTGCATGTTCCTGCGGTCGGTAATATGTTCACAACAGGAACTTCCTTTTATTATTAGGGAAGTTCCTTTTCTATTTTACTAAAATGATCCGTTTGCGACCTAAATTTGCGCCATGATTGTTGAAAGGGTTAAGGGCATGTTGTCGAAACTATTGCATCCGCTTGCAAAACCATTTCTTCCTTATATCGACCTGCTGAATAAAGCCTACCCCTACCCTGTTAAAGTTTTTAGAATTGCATTCAGGTCAACGATGACCCTGGCGGGAATTTTATTTGTTTTATACATTTTTATTTTGCTGGGTGCCTTCGGCCTCGTCCCCAATAAAAAAGAATTAAAAGCAATAAATAATTATACCGCTTCAGAAATATATTCACAGGATAGCATTTTATTAGGTAAATACTTTTTAGAGAACAGGACCAATGTAAAATTTGAGGATCTTCCAAAACATTTGATCGATGCGCTGGTAGCAACAGAAGATGCACGGTTTTATGAGCATAAGGGTGTTGACTTTGTAAGTTTTATCCGGGTGCTCATTCTTTCCATTATTTTAAATGATGATGCGGGAGGCGGAAGTACCATCACCCAGCAACTGGCAAAAAATCTTTATGAAAGAAAAGGTTATGGTCCGCTAACGATGCCGGTAAATAAATTTCGTGAAATGATCATTGCCGGCAGGCTGGAAGATGTTTATACAAAAGATGAGATCCTTACACTTTATTTTAATACGGTGCCTTTTGGTGAAGATTGCTACGGTATTGAATCGGCGACGTTGAGGTTTTTCGACACCACACCTTCACAGTTAAATATTGAGCAAAGTGCTGTGCTCGTTGGATTGTTAAAAGCAAATACCACTTACAATCCACGATTAAATCCGGAACGCTCCCTGTCACGACGAAATCTTGTGCTCAATTTAATGGTAAGCCATCCGGATCATTATCTCGAGCAGCATGCAGCAGATTCATTAAAACAAATACCGCTCACATTAAATTATCGTCGCGAAAGTCAGAGTGCCGGACTGGCTCCCTATTTCAGAGAATATCTGAAATCTATTTTGGAAAAATGGGCCATAGATAATCCAAAAGATGATGGATCAACCTGGAACATTTATACCGATGGATTAAGGATATACACCACAATAAATGGAAAATTGCAATTATATGCGGAAGAATCGATGAAGGAGCATATGAAGGCATTGCAAAAACAATTCGATAAAAGCTGGGGTAAAACAGAGCCCTGGAAAAATACTAAAACCGATGTGGTTGGCAATGCAAGAAAAAGATCAGGCCGTTATAAATCATTAAAAGAACAGGGATATAGCGATAAAGGAATAATTAAAAAATTTGACGAACCTGTTGAAACCACAATTTTTACCTGGGATGGAATTGAAGACACAATTTTAACTCCTGCCGATTCATTAAAATATCATTTGAAATTATTGCAAACGGGATTTCTGGCTATGGAACCCAAAACCGGATATATTTTAGCCTGGGTTGGTGGCATTGATCATCAGTTCTTTAAATATGATCACGTGCGTTCAAAGCGGCAGGTGGGATCAACATTTAAACCTGTGGTTTACGCCACAGCAGTTGAAAATGGAATTTCACCATGCACCTACATTCAAAACAGAAAAAAAACGTACGAGCCTTCGGGCTGGAGTCCCGGAAATTCCAATGGAGAATATGGAGGATATTATTCATTGACAGGCGGATTAACATATTCAGTAAATACAATAGCAGCCGAATTAATTGACAGAACCGGTGTACCAAAAGTAATTGAGCAGGCGAGAAAAATGGGAATTGAAAGTGATCTTCCAAAAGTGCCTTCAATCGCGTTAGGTACCGCAAGTATTTCATTAATGGAAATGGTAACTGCCTACGGATGTTTTGCCAACCGAGGATTAAAACCTGTTGCGCAGTTTATAGTGCGGATAGAAACAGCAGATGGTGATTCCATTTATGTAAATAAAGATGTAAAAAAATCAAGGGCATTGACACAGGAAACTGCAGATGTGATGATCCAGATGATGAAAAATGTGGTGAATAATGGAACTGCAAGCCGCTTGAGAGGAACCTATGGTTTAGGCATGGACCTCGCAGGAAAAACCGGCACAACACAGGATAATACCGATGGATGGTTTGTGGGATATAATTCTAGAATTGTTGCAGGCGCATGGGTTGGCGCTGAAGATCCTTCTATAAGATGGCGTTCAACGGCGGCGGGACAAGGTGCGGCAACGGCACTTCCTATTTTCGGAAAATTTATGAAAAAAGGATACAATGATCCTGCAACAAGGAAATATGTTACGGGAGGATTTACAACTCCTCCCGATTCATTAATGTTTACTATGAGCTGCGATCTCTGGTTACCTGATTCAATAAATACTGATTCCATGGGATTTATTCCAGGCATACTTGGAAAGATCAGACAATATTTAGATAAAACAGGTCAGGATTCTTTGTTGCATAAATATCCGGGAGCGGAAGAATTATAATTATGGGAATTTGGTTTAAAAAAGATATTGCACTTGCCGATATTCAGCATTACGGAAAAAACACCATGAGCGAATATATCGGAATTGAATTCACTGAAATAAGTGATGATCAATTAACAGCGAAAATGCCTGTTGATCATCGCACAAATCAGCCATATGGATTATTGCATGGCGGCGCATCAGCGGTGTTGGCAGAAACTTTAGGAAGCATTGCTTCGGCATTGGTGATTGATCACGAAAAATTTATTGCTTTGGGAATTGAGATAAATGCAAACCATATCAGAAGTGCCCGCTCAGGATTTGTTCATGGTATTTGCCGCCCGGTCAATCTCGGCAACACACTGCATGTTTGGGAAATTAAAATTATTGATGATAACAATAAATTGATTTGCGTATCGCGATTAACCGTCATAATAAAAAACCGACCTGATTAAATGTCCGGGATAAAGGAACCACTACTCAACAAATTGCAACCTGATTTTGATATTTTATTTGATCAGCATATTCTGCCCGATCTGAAGAAAGCAGAACAGATCAGAAAAAAGATCGTACTCAATTATACCATAATAGGAACAGTGCTGTTTACAGGAATGCTAGTGGAAGCCGTTACATGGATGTCGATCGCGATTGTTGTTATTATTCTTTTTGTTTTGGTTTACACCCGCTGGTATGGAATACCTGTAAGCAAATTCGAAAATGCATTTATTCATGCGATAACTTACAACACCATAAAATTTATTTCTCCTGACCTGCATATCGACAACTCGAGCCATTTAAAACTCAGCGACCTTCAGCGTGCAAATCTCATTACCGGTGTTCCCGATTATTTTGAGGGGAGGAATTTGATATTCGGCAAAGTAAACGGACTGGACATCCGGTTATCTGAAATATCATCAACCTCAAAATATATAAAAGAAAACGGTGTAGAGCATACCCACGAATATTTTAACGGACTTGTTTGTATTGCAGATAATGAAACAGGAATAAAGGACAACCTGATCATTTGTTCGGATAATGAATTGCTAAAACATTTCACCGCTTTCAATAAAAATATAGCGCTCAATAAAAATGATGATGAGCTCACTATTTATTGCGACGATAATTCTGCAGCCGATCAATTTATTTCATCGCAATTGCTCCAATCTCTCAAATCGTATTACCAGTCCACAGGAAAGAATATTATTTATTCGGTTCATGAAAAAGGCATTTGTCTCGCGATCATGAATCCCCGCAGGTTTACTTATTTCTCTCCATCTATTGGCAGAAACGCATTGAATAAAAAGGTGGCAGAGGTTTATTTTAGAGATATGCGTTTTTTGCTGGAAACAATAAGGTGAGTGGGGAGTGGTGAGTGGTGAGTAACCACTTCGATGTCCCCACAGAGTACCGGATCAAGAATAAATAATTTCCTTTAATCCTTTTGGTTTAACCATCAAAGTCTATCCAATCCGAAATTGAAAATCCGAGATTCGCAATTCTGCTCTGTGTCCCAACAGAATTACCGTATCAAGAATAAATAATTTCCTTTAATCCTTTTGGTTTAACCATCGAGGTCTATCCAATCCGAAATTGAAAATCCGAAATTCGCAATTCTTCCAGGCCTCACAAATTCTCCAACACAAAATCCGTCATCATATTATAGAGATGCATTCTGGTATTACCACCATAAATGCCATGGTTGCGATCGGGATATATCATGAGTTCGAATTTTTTATTGTTTTTGATCAGGGAATTGATGAGTTCAACGGAATTTTGAAAATGAACATTATCATCGCCAGTGCCGTGTACGAGTAAATATTTTCCTTTTAATTTATCGGCATAGGCCATCGGTGCATTATCATCAAAACCATTGGGATTTGTTTCCGGTGTTCCCATATATCGTTCGGTATAAATGGTATCATAATATTTCCAGTTGGAAACAGGTGCTACAGCAATTGCCAACTTAAATACATCAGCACCTCTTGTAATGCATAAGCTCGACATATAAGCGCCATAACTCCATCCCCAGATGCCAATGCGGGTGCCGTCAACATAACTTTGTTTTGCGAGCCATTTCGCTGCTTCTATCTGATCGTCGGTTTCGTATTTACCTAATTGCTCATAAGTAATTGTTCTGAAATCTCTGCCGCGTGCGCCTGTTCCGCGATTGTCGACACAAACAATGATATATCCTTTTTGTGCGAGCATTTCATGCCACATCATATTAAATCCGTCGTAACCTTCTATCACTTCCTGTGATCCGGGGCCGCCATACAATGTCATAAATACCGGGTATTTATTATTCGCATTAAAATCAGCAGGCTTTATCATATAGCCATTTAATTCAACACCTTCGCTTGTAGTGAATTTAAAATATTCCGGTTTTGAAATATCCAGCGTTGTAATTTTTTCTTTTAACTCTTTATTTTCTTCCAGTACCCTGATCTCCTTTCCCGAATTATTGGATAAAGCAATATAACTGGGCACCAGCATGCTGCTGTTATTATTTATAAAGTATTTAAATCCTTCGCTGAAATCAACCTGGTTCAACCCATAACGGTCAGTGATCTTTGTCTTTTTCTTGCCGTCCAAACCGATCGAATATAAATGGCGTTCGAAAATGGACTCTTCAGTACCCATATAATAAATGGTCTGCGTTGAAGCATCATACCCTTTGAATTCAGTTACATCCCAGCTGCCTTTAGTTATTTGGTTGATCAGCTTACCTGTCATATCGTATTGATACAAATGATACCAGCCATCCTGTTCACTTTTCCAGATAAATGTTTTATTGTCGGGTAAAAATGTGAGGTCGTCATTTATTTCCAAATAAGTGGATGCAGTTTCATGGAACATGGTTTTGGTATTTCCTGTAGCTGGGTCGGCTAGAAATAATTCAAGATCATTTTGGAGGCGGTTCATGGTGAACACGCATAATGACTTACTATCGTTTGTCCATTTTATCCTCGGAATATATTCATAGGCTTTTGATATATTCACCTTCTGCGTTTTTTTGGAATTAATATCATAAATATATATTTCCACTTTGCTGTTCTTCTCCCCTACCTTTGGATATTTAAATTCATAATTCCTGGGATATAATTCATTCTTATAGGTCATCATATCAAACTCCGGCACTTCCGTTTCGTCGAATTTAAAAAATGCGATCATGTTTCCATCGGGGCTCCACTCAAAGCATCTTATCAATGTAAATTCTTCTTCATATACCCAGTCGCTGCCGCCGTTGATGATATATTTCCATTTCCCATCGTTGGTTACCTGGTGTTCAGTGTTCGTGTTCAGGTCCTTATAAAATAAATTATTATCCACCACATAACTAATCCTGTTTCCCTTAGGTGCAAAATAGGCATACATTTGTTTTCCCTTTTCTGAAAGTTTGGTTGTTGTTTTTGCCTTCATATCAAAAACATAATTTTCATCATAAGTAGCCCAACGATAACGGGGTTCCATATCAGTTGTTAAAAGGATGGCTGTTTCATCATCATTGAATTTATAATCAACAAAATTTGAAATTACTCCGGCGGTTTGATCCACATTAAAAACTTCCCCATTTTTTTCTCCGTCGGCATAATCATATTTTACAATTGCTGTTCCTTCTTCATTCAACGTATAATGCAATCCATCATTCATGCTTCTTAGGTCGTCGATGCCGGCAGGATAAAATGAATAATATTGCCAAAGGTCTTCGAGGGTGATCAAACCCGTTTGGGAAAACGAAATTCCTGTTACTAAAAATAATATTGCAAAAACTGAGCTTTTCATTTTTAAAATTTTTGCGAAAGATAACGAAAAGTACCAGCGGAATTAAATCCATTAACTAAATGAGTGATGAATAATGAATAATGAATAATGAATAATGAATAATGAGTGGGGATCATGGCTGGCATAAAATTGAGGCTCTCAATGGAGCGGATCCGAAGGGAAATAGGAAGTTTGAAGTAAGAAGTTAGAAGTCTGAAGTAAAGAGGGCAGTTGTAGTCAATAGTCGTGAGTAGTAATAAGTTTAATTCAGTGCAGGATCAAACTCATTACCCCTTACTGATTACTCATTTAGTTACGAGTTGCAAATGCGAGTTACGAACTATTCACCAAAAGATTGAACAAAATGAATATTGAATAATGAGTGGGGATCCCGGTTGGCTTAAAATTTCTTATTCCAGCGCCAGGAATGAATAATGAGTTTGCAGTTTGCCCGATTTATAATCTTCAGCCATCCAAACTCACCACTCACCACTGATAGTAATAAGTGACGAGTGACGACTACGAGTTACGAGTTACGAATGAGTTGACCGCACATACTTCTAACTTCTTACTTCTTACTTCTCAAACCTCTACTCCCAAACCTTCCCCCTATCTTTACCGTAAACGGACTTCAATATTGGCTGTTAATAGTTTATGCAATCAGACGTTCTGCAAAATGAGTTGATTTACGATATGGTGATTATCGGTTCTGGCCCTGCCGGTTCTACTACTGCACGCTTTGCTGCTATCAATGGTTTAAAGGTTCTACTCGTTGACAAGCGCCAGGAATTGGGCGCTCCCATCCAGTGCTCCGGGGCATTGAGTCGTCATGCTTTGGAGCAGGTGGGAATTGAACCTGACCAGGAATTTATCCAGGACAAAATTTATGGTTTCGGGATCTACAATCAACATGGTGAAAAAACTGTAATTGATTATCGCGAACTCAAACCTGATGAATATGGAAAGGATAAATTGCCTTTAGGCTATATTGTTGACCGGCGGAGATTCGATCGCTATTTAATGACACAGGCAGAAAGAGCCGGCGCTGAGGTATGGCTAAAAACTGAAGGGGTTAATTATACACCACTTGGAAACGGGTACTGCAATGTGCTTGTAAAAAAATTCAACAGGGAAATAAATATCAAAACAAAAGTTTTAGTTGGTGCCGACGGATTACAATCGCAGGTGGGAAAATGGGCGGGACTGCATACGCATATAAAATTAACAGAGCTTGCAAGTTGCTTGCAATTTGTTGTTGATCATGTTCAAACTGATGGATTGCTTGAAATAATAACAGGCGATGATTGGGCACCGGGTGGATATGCCTGGGTATTTCCAAAAGGCAATGGTTATGCAGAGATTGGTTTAGGTGTAACGAGGACGCAGGCACATGAAAATGCACAATGGTATCTTGAACAATTTATGCAGCGGTCGTTTTTTAAAGAGCGATTTAAAAATTCGCGTATACTCGAAATTCAGGGTGGCGGTGTGCCACTTGCTGCACCATTAACGGTTCAATATGCCGATAATTTAATTCTTGTTGGCGATGCAGCCCGTCACGTTAATCCGATAACCGGCGGTGGAATTCATACGGCAATGGCTGCAGGAAAAATAGCGGGTGAATTTCTTGCTGATATAATTAAGAGCGGTGCTGAAACAAATAAAAATAATTTAAAAGGATATCAGGATAAATGGCTTGAGGAGATGGGAAATAAAATGTGGAAGCTGTATGATGTTAAACATAATATTTTTAATACGAAGGATATTCCATCAAGAGATGCCATGCTTTACGAAACCATGTCATCATATTTTAGTCCGGATTCCGAATATAAAAAAATATAACAATGAGTCATGAATCGGTAATTTTTCAAATAGGATGGAACGCATGCATTAATTGCGGTGCATGTG
>JBIOHA010000021.1:0-18103 GCA_044448625.1 Chitinophagales bacterium
ATACTGCACTCCGCCCCCTACGGCACCATCTACTTCAGATGCTGTACTTTTTAATACTTCTACATCTTGCTCTACAACAAATTGTTGAAGTTGCCTGCCTTCGTAACCGATTCCTAAATTTTGTTTAGATCCATTTTCTATGGTAGTAAAGTAGTCACCGGTACCCTCTTTTCTAACCCACTGTTGTATGATTGTTCCTTTTTTTAATATAACTCGTTCAACGTTTTTAGTAAAATCAATCCCAGTCATATGACTTGCGGCATCTGCTGCTTTAAAGCCCGCCTTTGCATAATATGAAGCAGCAATAGTTTGTCTTGTCGTAATAGCAAGTTGACCGCCTTCCAACGGGCCCATTGCGCCTCCCATAATAGTTTGACACTTTGAATACCAATCAAGCATGCCACCATAAGCCTTTGCCGTTGCCTCTTGATCAATTACTTTTTCTCTTGTACTTCGTACATTTTCTGGAACGTTAATTGTGTAAGCGTTTTCCGTATTGTGAATTGCATAATTTTCTGCTTTTTGTATCATCCCTTCTGACATATCAACTATACCAGAAGTTAACCAATCAAAAGCATATGTTACAAGTCCAATTCCTGCATTTCCAGAAGCTGCACCCATTGCCCAATGAGTTTCAAAATCAAGTTTTTCCAATCCATCCAAATCCAAATATTGTATTGGTCCATTTTCGGCGAAGTCATAGGGAGTTTTGAAAGGATATGAAGCAGTTAGAGGATCTACAGATAAAAACCTTGCTATTCTGTTATCATAAATCCTCATTCCATATTCCTGCTGCGCTCCAATTATTGGGTCATCATTTACATCGTATTTAACTTCATTATCATTTTCTTTTCCATTAAACCCGAAACGATAATTCTCAGTATCATGTGCTCTACCAACCAATGGTGCACCAAATGGATAATAGTCACTCACACTTACTATATCAGCAAGAAAATAATCGATATCACCTGTTGATCCATCCTGAATTGGTATTTTCTTATCGCTTACTACTGCTAAAACATTACTCAGATGATTTGTTAATTCGAGGCATTTTTTACCAAGGTCGCGGCTTCCCTCATCACTCATTGTTGCAGCAATCATATCCACTTCCCTGGTATAAATACCTACACGTGAAGAACCATAAATAGTACGTTCCTTGAGTATGTACTCCGTTGCATTGGAGGGAGTAGTTTCTTCATAGGTTACCATAATATGACCTGCCGCATCATGGACGTAATGAGTAGTAATCCATTGATTAGGATCATTTCCAGAACCAGCGGGTTTCACGATTTTCATGATCCTATTTCCAGAGGCATCATACCTGAATTCAAGGTCAGGTAATGTAGATCCTGATTCTCGTACAATATTCCGAATTTTTCCTGAAACGGTCCAACTTATTGAGGCAATTTTACTTCCTTCATCCTTAACCAGATTTCCAAGTTCATCGTAACTGAAAATATTATCACTATTTATTAAATTGGGATCTGGTTCAAATGCATCTATATGATCAATATCATCAGGCATATCATTGTCAGGTTCTGTTTCTTCTACATGATAAAGCCGGTTTTGCAATCGGTTGCCAGCAGTTTCAAGATACTTGTATGACAAATTATCAAAAGTATTGTTTGAAGCATCATTCCGAACCTGGGTCAAAATATTTCCATTCGCATCGTATTCGAATGAGTTTCCATATTTAAGTGTCGGATTTGCTTCATTCTTCCAACTGTTGTAACCAATGGCAGTAGAATTTGTCTCCACATTTTCAAATGCTACCGCATCCATTAACCGGTTTAACTGATCGTACTTGTATGAATAACCATTAATTCCAACTGTGATGTCGCTTAAGGTAGTCGAATTTGTAATTGTCAACTCATCAGGCAATGTCGTAACCATTGAGGAGATGTTTCCATTATATAGATTGTGTCGATTATCGAGCAGATCGCTTCCTATGGCCGAATTGTTTTGAAAATACCAGTTCGCTTCAAAACGCTTATCATCATTCCAGACGTTGAAAATTGAAATATCATCGTCGATGGGGAAATAATCCTTAATCCGGTAGCCAAGAGTAAAGCCCATTGCGTCATAAGCGAAATTTTGGTTTGGATTGGCAGCTTCCAAAGCAGATGTCGGAATGTACCCATCTCTTCCGATATCAAGGTTGGGTTTTAGAAGATTGCTATTCACACCTTTTATCCTACCCTGCAGGGTATAGGCATAATCCATTCCCTGCACATTGATATCGCCATATTCCACCCTGGCTAAAGCACCATGGGGATAGTAATAATAACGCGCATCGGTATCATAGAAAATATCATCGGTGCTGGTTTCGGTACGAACAAGTCGGTTGTCGGCATCGTATTCATATTTATGATAGAACGCATCCACTTCGCCAGGTTGGTAGCTTACTTGATTTACTTTGCCGCTGATCAGGTCGAAGTTATAATCGATTCGTTTCAGTTCCTGATTGCTGATGGCTGAAGGTAATTCTCGGTTCTCCTGCCACAATACTTTGGTATTTCCGTGGATATCGTAGGAATAATGTGTGGCATAATTATATGTATTGTTAATGTTATCGAATAGATCCTCATATGTAGAGCTAGCAATCCGGTTTTGAAGGTGATCCTGCGTAATTCCAAGAGAAGTGAATTCCTGAAAATCGTAATAAGTTTGAATTACTTCTGTTCGTATACCAGAAGCAACTATCCAGTTGTTAAACTTTGTATTATCAATCGTTTGCTGATTAATATACCCATTTATTTCAGATCCGAAAATAGATGCAAAGTTAGGCTCACCAGCAACGGAATTCTCTGTTTTCTCACCAGATTCAATAACCCTACCCAGTGCGTCATACATGGTATAAATGTATGATTTAGGTGTTTTATTGAATTGTCTAGTGTTTTGGGATAAAATCATCCTACCCACTTTATCGTACCAGAACTTGCCCGAGAAATATTCGCTCTCATCATTTACCAGGATAGAATAAAGGTAATCTGGTCCGGGATTGATACCGCCAAAAAATCCGCGGTAACGGTCGGCAAATGCAACGGTTTTGATGTCTGAAATTCCGTTTAGGTATATTCCAAATGGATCGAGCAAATCAAATTTTTCCCATAGAAATGCCGAGGAATTGAGAGTACCACCAATGGTTGGTTCCTGGATATTTCCTTCAGCACTAACTTTATATGCTTCTCCATCTTCTCCGACCACATAACCCATGCGATCATCATGGAACCAGAGGTCATTAAATGTAAGACTAGATGGAATTCCATTTGTTTGTTCGTAGAAAGCACTTGTATTTATGTCATAATAAAAGACGTTTGAATTTTGCCCTGCCGTTATAAAGCTGTTATCATAAACACATGAACAGCATTCATTGAATAACTATTAGGCGTTACCCCAAGTGCATTTACATTGTATGAACCCATGAAAGGTACTATTGACCAAGTATTTCCATTTTCACCAACGATCACCCCATAATCGTTATTGTAAAAGTTAATGTCATGGAGGTTAACTGCAGGACTTACAGAAATTGGAGTATTATTCAGAAAACTTCCATTAATGTACCTGGAATATCCTCCATCACCAATCAAAATAGCATCATCCGGTTTCCGGGTCCACACTTTGTTTATACCATTCAACTGTGTAAACGCAGGCAAAACGATTGACCATGAATTTCCTCCATCAGTTGTGTGCCGGAGATTTCCGTCTATAGCAACTACATATCCATTGGATGCATTTACAAAGTGTGAGGAAACTATTTTGGGCAGGAATATTTCGTTAACCTTTCCATATGAGGTGCCTAAATGCGTATACACTCCACATCCGGTTCCCACCGCAGTTGCACTGGTACCGTTAGTTGCAGTATTGACAACTATTTCGGTTAATCCACCCGAATTTGAGGTGGATGACATTTGGGTTTCAATGTTTGAAATATTAGGAATAAACAGAACTTTCCCTGATTCGCAAGAAGCATACAACGAGCTGTTATCCAATGCGATACCGGTTACTTTTGATCCGGTATTGACTTCTGCTACTGTAGTAGAAGTTCCAATCTGGATGTTTTCGTCGAGTGCATCAAATGTCCAGGTAGCCCCAGGCTGAGCTTGTATTATTTTCCCATCTGCAGTACCGATGTATCCCAGACCAGAAGATGGTGCATCGATGCAAGTAAATTCATCTGAAGTTCCTGTGTTCAGTAATTCGAAAAGGTTAGCACCAGCATATTTTTTCCAAGCAGTACCATCAACTCCAACGGCAACTACATCTGGGTTAGAAAATGCAATTATATCGTTGATAGTTGGCGGGATTACATTCATGCTTTCATCCTGCCAGGTTGGAACATTGTTGAAATCAGAGCATGATGCAATTAATCCATCATTACCACAAATCAGTGCCTGATAATTCCAAATAGAAAGACTATTAATCGCGCTGCTTATCGTATTTGAAACAATTGGAGTATTCGATACTGTTGTATAATTGGATGCAATATTGAATCCGATTTTGTAAATTCTATTGACCGTACTTTCGTAAGCATAAAAAACAATTTCAGTCCCGTTATTTCCTTCAAATTCAATTTGTGAAAAATCGCCAGTAAGATCAACTACATTCAAAGGTACTGGAATAGGTTGCCCGGGAATTACATTGTCTCTAACAATATAATGGAGTTGTTTGTTATTATCAAGTATCAATGCGATAAATCCATCTCCTGGATCATTTAAGGGCGAGGCAAGGATTTCAAGAATTCCTGGAGGAAGAGGCGGATTCGTTGGATATGCTAGCCAGGTCGCATTTGATCCGATTGCGTCAGTTGTAATATATAGATCACTTGTAGTTCCGTTGGTGCCAGCAACTATAACCTGGGGTTGTGCAGGCAAATTAGTATTAATGTAGGCATTGGTTCCAGCAACATGATCGTTTGTAAATGGTGCCGTTAATTGAATGGGTGCACCAAAATTTGTTGAATTACTCACGAGACGAGCAACCAGACCGTTTTTACCCGAAGCAATAAGTTTATGGTTAGTCAGGTCGTATGGTTCAAAAGATGTGTAATCGTCGGCCACATCACTGATCCTTGTCCAAAGTAAACCTCCATTTAAAGTGGCAAAGATCTGTCCCTTACCATTGCCGTCATCAATGATTGCTATTCCCACCAGGGCTGATCTGAAATAAACATTCTTGAAGTCCCTTGCGATGCCTGTAGGGACCAGGAACCATTCCCACTGTGTGGTATATACTCCTCGTAACAGTGTGCCATCATCGCCAACAGCCCATGCCGTAGAGCTACTTGCATATTGAATGTGGTTCAGTTTTCCAGCTTTGTAATTGGTTTGTTTGGTCCAATTATTACCATCGGGGCTGCTGTAAATTTTGCCAACTCCGTTATTTTTTGTTGAAGCATAAAATTCGGTGCCATCATGTGTTATTGATGTTATGATATCGAAGTTATCTATTCCACCTGCGGCAACATTAATCGCACCTCCACCGACAGAATAGAACATTCCGCTTCCTGCGTTCCACAGTCCACCAAAAACAACCACATCATTTTTAGCACATACCGCGTACAAATTACCTGAATGAGATAACCCATAAGTGTTCAGGGCATCCCAACTGGATCCACCATCCATAGTTTTGATCACTACTCCATAATTTCCAACGGCAAATCCTATTTCCGGATAATCCGGATCAAAATCAACATCATTCAAATCGGCCGAAACAAGTCCATTGAGCCGATTCCAACTTTCGCCACCATCACCTGACGTATACACCACTCCCCGGTCGGGATGCGACGGCGCGCTGAGGAATCCAGACAAAAACCCTTTTTGGCTCGAAACGAATTGACTATTTGTAATACTGAGTTTGTTGCTCAAATATTCAGGTAGAATGTAATCAATGGCATCAATACGATCGTGATCGGGCAATACCTGCCGCGTGAGCTGGTTCAGTGAATTGTATTCATAAACAGTTGGCAAGCGGTGATTGGTAAATACAGTATGCTTGCCAAATGTCCTATCCTTATTAATATCAATTGATAGTTGATCGGCGAATGAAGCGCAATCAAGCATTTCAACACCATCTGGAGGAATTGTCTTTACAAGATTTCCTGCCTGGTCATAATAATAAAGTGTGAAATGGTACTCCTTATCATTATAGTTATATGTGAAATTTTCAAGTGCACTGATGCAATGTCTCCGATATTCTTCTGATACCTGTGTAACCAGGTTATTATAATATTCCTCAAACTCCATAGTTGCATTGGCCACTGTAAAATCAATCAACTGTTCAACACACGGATCAGCAGCTGGAGGTACCGGAGGCAGAACATTGGCCTGTGGTAGCTGGTCGACACACGGAACAGAATCGCATGCGCGTTCAAATAACAATGCATAGTTGATCGCGTCATCACCCACTATTATTCCATTCAAAATAGCCTGAAGTGTAGCAAGGTATTTTTCAAGACACATACAATACTCCTCACTCATCCATTCTGCTTCCGAAATCACTGCCAAAATATTTGGAAGTGAATCCTTCGTTGCATAGTGATTATATAAAATAACTTCATCAAGGTAGACATAATACAATTCAAGGCAGGTGTCCTCCGGTTGAACATAATCCATACATCCCGGGTAGAGGGTTATAGAATAAGGTAAAGCAAGTGTTACAATTGGTGCTGGGGGTTGGTTCAAATAAGCCGACAAGTAATCGATATATTCCTCTACACAATCGCAATAACCGGAATCACTAAATACTTTGGAAGTTGTAAAAAGTCCAGTTGGTAGAGTATACTGATAATAACTTGAATAAGAGGATGAATTGAATGCATTAACCATATTTACATAATCCGCAAAGAGGCCGTCACAACCATTTAGGCGCAAAATTGCATTGTTAATTTCGTTTTTAGAATGGAATTTCTTTATATCCAATAACTCCGCATTGTCAACAGATGCATCAAAATTGTTTACGTAACTATAATAGGCTGCTAATTTTTGCGATATTTCCAACTTGATAAAATCTTTATAGCCGATCTTTTCTACAAATAAAGTATTCTCTTTAGTCCAATTCATCGTAGCATTTATACTATCGACCACAGCAACATATTGCATGTATGATTGCGAATTCGGAATGTATTGCATGCGACCTTCTTCGACGGCTTTTTGAATATATCGTTCGTAGGCTATCCGTGTTCCTCCTCCCGATGGTGGTGGTGGGGGAACAACTACAGAACACGAGTCACAATTTTTAATAGACAGGCAGGATGTTCCATATACTGTTGCTGTTTGCAATTGACCAGGTCCAATAGGGTCATATGTGGCAGTAAAATAAAAGTCATGATAAAACATCTGATCATCTATCAGTCCCGTAGCAGTAATTGGGCCTATGGATACAATATCATCAAAATGTAACGGTGGCGTAGTATGAACATCACTTCTATAAAGTCTGAATTCGCAGCCATCGAGATTGAAATTTAATTCATCATAATCAATCTGATTGGGAACTGAACCACTCGTTCCAGAGGAATAGGTACTTGAAGGAGGAGTGCCTTGTTCCGGTATATAGGACAATAACAATCCAGTCATATATGGATTTGTAAGAATATCGATCCCATTTAACGAAGTACTATTGACAAGTATATCGCTAATCAGGTTCTCAAGGTCTTCTACTATTTCATGCTTTGAGTCTTTGCAATCGATTGGTGGTGGCATTTCACATTCACCCAAACTTATACCTGTGGTGGTATTAGCAGTTATATCATGCAGATCAACAGTACCGTCGAGTTCAACCAGCAATAATTCATCTGAATCAATACCCTCGATTTTGAATTGGTTAAAATAATTTGGCTTGATTCCTCTAAAGGCCTCAACAGGACTAGCACCTGCCTGCAATGGCGGATAAGTCACACTGGAAAACTGATTCAGCTTGACAATTATTTTTTTTCCTATCTGGCTACCCGAATTATTTTCGAAATACAGCTCCGATACCCATGGAGTAAGTGAAAGATTATGCCAAAACATCTTATACGGATTTGTAGCAGCCATTGTATTAGTAATGACCGGTATATTATCCAACAAATAAGGATCATACAACGAACTACCCATTAGTGGAACATGTGGTTTTTCCAAGTCCCCATTAGATGCGAGGAAATTCATCACTAACTGCAATTCAACAGCCAAATCGTTAGGTATACATTCAGGTTCAAATTCGCAGTCCCTGATGTTTATACAGGTACTGCCTGTTATTACATGTGTATTATAAACCCATCCGGTTCCGCTTGTATTCAGGGTCCAGGCGTCAGCAGTAAAGTAATATAGTCCACTGGAAAATTGAGAGAATTGTAAATTGACAATTCGTTCTATGTCGTTGATGTTTGGAACATAAGTCAAATCAAGACTTATTGAACAAACCCCAGTACCTGAAGGATCCTGAATCTCATAATTCCAGGTATTACCAATAGTAGATACATAATGCCATTTATAGGAAATTTGTTGAGCAGGCCACGACCCGCCACTTACCGCTTTATATAAGTCGGGAGTGAATGTTGAAATAGTAGTTAAATTGAAATCTATTGGCGAAGTCAAGAGATCCTTAACTGCAATTTCATCCAATAATGTCTGGAATTGAATTGTAACCGGGCACTGTCCAGTAAGTACATATGCGTTATAAGCGGTATTTTCCGGATTCATCCCCGGAATTTCACCAGGTTTAATAAATCTCTTTTTACATTCCCTATAGTAACGGCCATGCCACCAGCTGCATGGTTGCTGGTACGAACCAAATGGAGATCCGCCATAATTCCAGCCAAATGGATTGGCATTCCATGATATTAAATTTCCGATAAACGGATTAAACTGATCGTTTCCAATACAAATATTACATCCTACAGGAGTTATTGTGCTTCCGGTCGACGACAGGGCAAACAGATTCCACCGCTGGAATTTCAGTTTCTGTTTTTCGGATAGATAAAACGAGAGAAAGTTCTTCCATTCTGTATTCCTAATTTCAACATCAACGACAGAATTAGTGCCGGCGCCAAAATCAAAACATGCTGCACCCGGCACAGAACCATAATAAGTGCCACACCTGGCCATCATAGAGGCCACTTCAATCATGGAATAGGTAACTCCGCCTATTTCCTGGAAGTTGTCGATCCTGTCCTGCATCAAGGCCTTCAGATCTACACCATAATTGATCGGACTTTGCTCAAAAAAGTCGTTTGTAAAAAACGGGTCGCTGTAAGGTGATGTTGGATCTAATAAATCATATATCCGAAGGTTGTGATCTGTGATACTTGCGTGGTTGGTCTTAATATACTTCGAAACGGCATCATCAAAATTATTGATATTGGATAACAACTCATCAAACTCATCGCTACTTAACACATCAATTCCATGTTTGTATTTTTCAGAATTACATGCCGCATAGTAGGCAAATTCAGGATGAAAGCGAACCAGTGCACGGGCGAATGATCGTTGCCACAAGGGAAAGAAATCACCGACTTTCACAAGATATTCCGGCCATGTGTAATACTGATTATTTAAATCATCATGAAATATTGGAGCACCTGGATCCGTTTCAGGATCAGTAGGAATAACCGGTGTTATTGGATTGTAATCAAACAGATACACACGAACTCGCTCCCCTTTATCGGTGTAATACCCCGGATAAAAGTTTCCATTGATCACTGTGACTGGCTTTTTCCAGGAACCATTTCCTGTAGAAGTCCATGGCGCAGAAGAGTTTTCTGGCAAATGATTTTCCACATTAAATACTGATACGTGATCAATTGCTGTACCGGCAACCAGATCAACTTTTCCATACTGTCCATGCAGACTTACATCTGCAAGCATTTGCTGATATGTGGTTTGACATACACTCATAGGAGTACAAGGCTCCAGGCAGTCTTCAGTTAATAGGTCATACTGCAACGCGGTTCCTTTCCCTGCTGCAACAAACTCATCCTTGGTTCCCAGGGCGTCGATACAATCCTGGCATGAAATAAAGCAACCCGATGTATTCAATCCTGCCAGGGCGCCTGCAATAAACGACTCCAATGTGCCAATACAATCCCGTACTGTCCAACCAGCATTATTCAGGTATCCATCCACATAAAACTTCTGCGCATCTTCATTTATAGTAAGTTTCTTTGTGATAGTATATACACCGGGAAGGAGGTGTACTGAGTACAATTGACCAGGATCTGGAACCTGGTAAGATGTAGTCCCATCAGTAATATCAACTGAAAATACTATCGAATTGCCAATTCCTGTAAAATGACCTACCATATCTGTAATTGGATTAGGTTGACTGACAGCAGGGTTTGCTGGATTCTGAAGTGCTGGTACGTATTCACCACACTCATCTGTAACTCCTATTTCCAGGTCATAAATACAATGAAAACAGAATCGATCCTGATGACACATCAATTGTAAAGGTTCAATCCTGATATCATAATTAAAATAAAACACACTTTCATATGCAACCAAAAGCTGTGTAGTAAATTCAATCCCATTCTGTAATGTATTTATATGGTTTGTTACACTAACTCCGTTAGCGTCTTTGTTAAATAAATCAACAGTAAAATCTTTATTTGCTCCTGCCTCGGTATTGAGCGATTCTAGAATTTGTGTATTATCGACTATAGGCGGGCCACCAGCTAATGCCGTGGCTACAGTCTTTCCAGACTGGTTGAGATAAGTAACGCTTGTTTGTCCGTTCGGATCGATGACCACATTCTTTTTATAATGTGCGGCCCAGCCTACTTCCGAGCCAAACAAGCGATCGAGCTGAACCTGGTTAGGTTGACCGTAGAGGTATTTGGTTTCATGAAAGTTTCCCAGTTGAAATTCTGGCCCTACCCCACCCTGATTGCGAATCCGGCCGGTATTATCTGGTGTATATTCAGTTTGTGTAAACGGAAAGCCTTCAGCATGAGGAATAAACCTGTTTTGGTAAATATTGAGTTCGGCATTGTTAGGCGAATAATACATCGATGTCCCTGAAATTGCATCCAATTCAGCTGCTTGAGTTTCGCAAGTATTTACATCCTCATCAAAATCAGATTTTGAATAGGCTTTCCCGGACGTATTCTGATTAAACTTGTAGTAATAACGAATCGGTGCTTGTTGCACGCCACCGGTTGGAGGTGCGACAGGAGCGGGAAGAATGGAAACAGCCGGTCGACCCTGGTAATCATAAATGGTTTCACCCACAATTACCCGATTATCGGAATTATTTCGGGTCACAGATTGCCTGTTATAAAGTGCTCCATCGAAATAACTGACCACTTCTTTCTTTTTGCCCTCTTCTGCAAAATTTACAGAGAGTTGCCAGTTTTTATTGGCCTCGTGCTGCAAATTCGCACCCGTATTTTTTATTTCAAATACGGCATATTGTGTAGCTGGGATTGATGCAACAGTTCCATCTTCAGCGGTATTCCAGCTCCCATAAATTATTTTTTCAGGATCCAGGTAATCTCTTCCCATTGGCCTGACCCTAAAAATGAGATATCCCCTGTCGTATAAAAGCGATAATCTATGGCGAGTAGTGGCTCCATCAACAGTTACCCTGGAGGCACCTTCTCTGAAATCGTATTTAACCGCGGTTGCAGCTAGTGGTGTATTGAGTACACCTGTATAATTGTTGACATAAACCCATTCCAGGTGATACTCTTCAGCTTCAGTAACAGTAGGCCAGCTGATTTCTAGTTCATCATTCACAGAATTACCATCCAGGTCGACAGCATTAATAGCATTAAATAATATTGGAGTAGATTGAGCAGCTGAAAATTCATAAAAACGCTCAACCCTGATTTCACTCTCAATATTTATGTATGCTGGTATATTGGTACCTGTAGGCCAAAAGACACCATTTATTTTTAAAGAAGTAAGTGTGATTTGTACATCATAAGCATCTTCGAAATGATAATAATTTAAATCGGTAAATGGGTTAATGTCTGTAAAAGGTCGGATTTCCAGGTTTAAAGTGCAACCTGTAATCGTACTTATAACTGTGCCGGTCTCATCCTTAGCCACTATTGTAATGACTGCCTCAATTGATTGGTTAGCACTAATAAATATATTGGAAGTATGATCATACGAAAGTGAAATGATATCCAGGACCTGCCTGTCTGCTTCTACTCCCGTTCCTGGTGATGGCTGAGCAGCATTGGCTACGTCACCGATCTGAACACCTGCAGAGCCATGCAAATATCCATTCATGGGAGGCAACCAGGTGCCAGAGGCATGTTGCGAACACACAAATAATACGCCATGCATTATAATTAATAACGCAACAAATTTGTGGTGTGATTTGCAGAAGAGGCGATGTTCTTTCATACAATTAATATTTATAGCGTGTATCTTTCAAATCGAATTGACTATATGCAGAAGTTGTTGAAACAGTATTACCATCCATTCGGATATATGCCGATACATTAAATTCTTTTTCGTTATAAGCTATATTAGTTCTGTATTCCATAAATGTCATTTCCAACCGAGGTTTTGCTTTTGGCGAATCTTCATCATCAGGATTCAATGGCTGAGCCACACTCAGAAACAATTTGAGTTTCTTAAACCGCTTATCGGAACCGATGGTTATTTCCATTGTGTCATATAATGGATTCTTTCGAAACTGAAGTACCATAACTTGTCCATCAGCAAGCTTTTTCAATTTGATGCTGGCACATGATTTTAGTAATGCCATGCTAAGTGTATCCATGGGAATTACGCTACTTCGTTTATCAGAACTGCTGATCAACATAACTTTTTCCATTGAATCAACAGTAATTTTTGTCTTGTCATCCTGGATAGTATGAACATCCATAACACTTGAGTACCATGAGGTTTTAAACCTTTTTACCAAATTCACCGATTCGTCCTCCACTACTGTAGATTCATGCCCAGCATATGTCGTTAGCCTGATTTTCATGGCCCAGGTTTCATTCTTATAGTACCAGCTATTTGCCTGTTGTAGCAAGTCAAATGCGTGTTGCGCTGAAATTCCGGTCCATTCTTCCTGTGCCAGACTTCTTGGCACAAATCCAAGCAAACCACACAGTAATCCAAAAGTCAAGAGCGATTTTCTGTTCATTGCTTTACAATACTTGTCCTGTTTTCATTAATAGTCATGATTCCCCGTTCAGTTTCTTTCTTTACCCTAACCAGTTTACCTTCTTCATCATATTCGAAAAATGTAGCGTAATGCTGTTCATCCAATACGGCTACAAGTCGCAGGCTTACAGGATCGTATACATACGATTTCATGGATCCGTCAATTGGCAGGACCCTGATGTCGTCGAAGTAACAATTTGCTTCATTTGCCTCAAGCTTCAACCGTATCTTCGCAGCTCCTGATGGCACGTTAAAGTTTTCTTCTATTTTTTGCCAGCCATCAATAATGGAACCTGATGGCATAAAAGGACCAGCTGATGATATCAACTGGTTATTTTCATCATCGAATTCCACGTATATTCCGCACGCATCGTAAGTTGTTTGCATTCCTGGTCCATCTTGTTCCATTGTCCAACCTGATAGAATATAATTTCCCGGACAAGGAGCATATGTGGAAATACAATTTTCGCACGGAGGGGGTGGAGGACAATAAGGATCATCTAATAATTCTGATATAAATCCCCATTCATCATCGGGATAATCGAATTGTCCATTGCCGGCATATGTAAGGATTGGTGGTATACAAGAAGGGAATATATTGAATTGACCATTCGTACAATTCCATCCATCCATATTAAATGAATAAATAAATGTGCTGTAAAAGTTAGGTCCATCCTTCTCAATTCGAATGATCAATGCAGGTAAATTCCCCTGAAATACAGGCAATAAATAAATGGTCATAGAAGTCAAGGGTCCGGATCCAGTAGACGGTTCTAATTGGTATGATTCACAATAAAATGCCGAACAACCGCATCCCATGAGAAGATTGCTCATTAAATCTTCATAGGGGGTAGGCAAGGTATTACTAGCAGGCCAATTGTTTTTAATATCCGTGATTATTTGAAAATAAAATGATGCAATATCATACCAGCATTCGCATTCGGGAACTTGTTCACAAAAGTTTTCTGGTGTGATTGTATTCGGTAAGTTATTAAATTGAGCAACATCTTCCCAATCATCAATGGTAGGTTGGGTACTTGGTATATTCAAGAAATAATTCAGAATATTTACCATAGCTTGTTGCTCAGTTGAAGGAAAGCCGGGATCGTATAAATCCGGAATACCAGGCCATACTGGATCAAACACCCATTGTTTTATATATCCATACAGGCTATTGAGCTGATAGCGACTGAAACAATCAATACAATTACCGCATTTTTTAACATAAGCCGTAGTTAAAAAAAGAAAACCAGTATACGAACTTGTTGTGGCTAATTCAATTCTGACTTCATATCCAGGTGGGGCGCTATATATTAACGAATTCAATCGAAATATTCGTACGGTTTCGGTTTGGCCATTAAATTGCAATGTTTGAGTTCCTAAATTTTGAAAATAAGTATTATTTGTAAGCGGTACAGAATACGAATTAATTGGGCAACCAGGGCTTCCGCATGAGCTTGGATCAATAAATGTAATATAGATGTCAATAATGATGCTATTTCCAGAAGTTGAGAATAATCCTTCTTCAATAATCACAATATTGCGATCACATGAAACATAATTATACATATCTCTGCATCCATGTATTGGAATAAATTGAGCATTCACTGCACTAGTTATCAAAATGCCCATGATTCCGAATGCACAACCAATAATGTAATTTATCATTCGTTTCATACAATTTCTTTTTTTAGTTATTATAATAATCATTCCTATTCAATAATGTAAACTTGTGATTGTGAACAACCTTCAGCATCTGTTATTGTCACTCTCAATTTCCAGTCAGAATTGCCCGATGTAACAACTTTGATTCCTGTTGAAGTTAATGTCACGATAGGTGAACCTGATAACACTTCCCATGAATAGGTTAATGGCAAAGTCCCATTATTCGATGAAATCAGCCATTCATTCTCAGTTTCATCATTAAGCTGAAGTTCGATTTCACAATTCGATGTTTCCTCACAACAATTTAAAACACGTTCCATAGAAATTGAAGTGCCATCTATAACTTTTATACTTTTTCTTCCTGTATGTGCCGCTTCATTACTTATATGATCAGAATCCGGAAACTTAAAGTGATCATCCAGGCATGGACTGAAGTCGTAGTCTTCAAAATTGTCGAAGCCAATTTGCTGGTGTTCCGAATTAGCTGCTACGGAAATTGGCAGTGACTGGGCGTAACCGAATGTTGCAGCTGAATAGTTACCCAACGCATCCCTGTTTTCTAATTGTTCTCCCAGCGGGTGCCATTCGGTGACTTCGGAAGCATATGTCCAATTGCTGTTATCAATAGCCCAGTTTCCATTCACATTCTTATAAAATGGGTTGAACGCTGTATAAACACCATCTTTACGAATATTCGTGTTCGCATCGTATTTGCTTTGGGTTCTTGGCACCAGGTAGGTATGCTCTTTCCATGGTTTCCAGTCGCCGGTAGTGCCTAGCACATATGGATTGGATGAATAATTAATATTCGTCAGCATCTCCGTAAAACAATTGCAATATGTTTTCCATTTATTTGAATACTCCGTAGCTGTAGCATGGATTACATCAGTGTACACATTGTTTTTGACAGAACTCAACGGGTTTGACCGTGTGATGATCTGGGCCATTTCAGTTTGCATGTTATTCCTTCTTCCGGAGCGAATTATTCTCAATGAATAAGTGTCATGAGGTTTGGAACCATCTTGCTTAACGACCTTTATGGAATTTGCATCCACCTCGGTAACCCATACTTTGAAATTTCCTATGTTTTTAAACAATGCCAGTTCATCACCCGGAACGAAATATTTTTTTGCATTGGGCACGAACATCACACCATGATTGATCACCACATCTTTTGCACGCATGGCAACGTTCCTGGAAGCTGGTCCCATGGAGTCGTAATACCAATAAGCAGGGAATTTCAACGTATATACGGGATCTTCAAAATCATTAGTTGTTCTTGTCAATAACACTTCACCTGTTTCGGCATCATAAGCCATATTCTTCACCGATACCGTTGATCCAAGATCTGTATTGATGATTTCGTCGAGAATGCCAAAACGTTGTATAACCTTAGTGGTAGTTGCTGACCGGAATTGGGTCCGCTCGTTGGTGTAACCAGGGAGAATCATAGGTACAGCCAACACACCGAAAATGATATAAAAGGCGTCAAGGTTTACATTTGCTGAAGCATTATAACAGTCCGTAATAGACTCCCTGAAATCAGCTACGAAATCATAGTTTACTCCAATGTCGGCTGTTCCGTGACTGCCATCATTGTATATTACTTCACAGTCATTTCTCAGCCTGAAGCTGTTTGCCAGGTGATTTGTTTTCTTATAGATATATTCAATTTTGGAAATCGGATCAGGTTGCCCCTCCTGGTAAACTGTTTGTGACCTGGGCTTACCGCTCATATCGTTCAGCTCAATATAATATCCCTGAGTAACGGTCCGGTAATCTTTGAATCGCAGAAACTTCAGAACATTTCCCAAGCTGAATGGTGATGTACGATCGGGCACCGGATCAATGCCGGTCCGTTTTGTAATGGTTGGGAAATCCTTTGCAGTATAGAATTCATGCACTGTTTTACCTGTACCATGACGTATTACAATCTGGTTGTGGGCTGCATCTTCTCTTGGCAAATTCGCCACAATAACCCTACTGTAAACAATTGACGGGCTCGGGAAAAATGTTTCTCCAAATGGTTCCTCCATATAGGACATATCATCAGGAGCAAGCACATGCTTTTCCTTGCTGAAAATTGGCCTGCGGAATGGATTTTCATCATTACCAAGCAATGGTTCGTAGGATGCCACACCCGAAGAAGTTCCGTCCGGCATGGTATATTGGTACACCTGTCCATATTCGCTTGTTTCGCTGCCTGAGGAATTTCCTACCATGGCACTCCAATTATCAACCATGGATATTTTCTTAACTCGTACACCTCCACCAAACTTTTTTTTATGAGGGTTGAGCAACCTGATCCATGATTTTCCAGCAATGAATGAGGTGGCAACAGGAGGCCAATCAGGCACTCCTAAATGCAATGTTTTATTAACTCCAAGAATGGCATTCATCATATTTTTAACAATACTCGAATTCCATATTTCTGAAATAATGGAGAGTGCCAAATCCGCTACATTCTCATTTCCGAAATCATCTCCCCATACAACCCTAGGCATATTCAACCTACCAAATTGAATAGCTGCTTTATGGACTGGATTATAAATATCAGCTCCATTGTCATCTAATGAAACTGCCTTGAATTTTACAAATCCATAGGTATTATTTTGCCCGAGTTCTTTGGATCCTACCTCTTCAATCTTTGCATACCCGGAAACAAATTCAGGATGAGGTCTTCCTGCCGGGGATGTATTTCGGATATCGACCAGGAATCTGAAATAAACAAATTCACCTGGATCAATATTACAATAGTCTTGAATTGTTGTATTCTGATCCATTTTGAAGTAAAATTTTGGATTATGAACATTGCCAGGACCAGACCCATTAAAAATTAGTGGGGAACCCGAATAATCACTGATGTTATTTCCAAAATTATCCTCACAGAATACAATTTTCATCATCTGCATTGCACGTTTATTTTGCACATATGCATAATCATCCGATTCATAATTCACTTTTATTATACCTCCTGAAGGAATCTGTATTTCTGTCAGACACCAAGCCGCAGCGTTAGCATCTGCATCTGCTTGACTACCCTGTTCAACATAAGGAAATTCTGAAGTTGGAAGCGCAGCGCTATAGTAAGCTGATACATCATTGGCTCCATAAATTCCAAATGTTGTTGCTGAATTCTGCTTGTAATATCCCCATCGATCATAATCCCTGGGGCCATAAGCCTTATTATTTGAGTATGTAAAGATGTACGGACTTAATCGAGCCTTAAATGATTTACCATACGAAAAGAAAATCTTCTTTAATGTTAATTTACCTCCGGCATTTGGAGGATTTAATCCATCGTTGTTAGAAACTCCTGGACATAAGGTATAATC
>JBIOHA010000022.1:0-18084 GCA_044448625.1 Chitinophagales bacterium
GTGATTAACAAGCTAAAAAAAGATTTAACGAAGAATTGAAAATTCCTCCCGGTTAATGGGTAGCTTAAAAAAATAAATTTGATACCCAGCCAATCAGATGCATTGAGGGCTTTGTGCATGGATAAAAAAATCAGTCGGTGAAGCTGATTGCCTGAAAGCAACCCTCATACCCTGCAAGGAGGCCACCAAAAAAAGTCAGCAATATGGAAACTGCCAAACCCATTGCAAAAAAGATCGGGCCTATGTACATGATATCCAGCCTGTAGTTGTTTGCCCTTCTTAAAAGTCCTTCTGCTATCCATCCGGAGGTATAAATAATATTTGCAGCTATACCATATGAAAATGCAATTATGCAAACGTAGATCACATCCATCGGCCAACCTGCTATCCAGCAAATAATCAAACTCATGATGCCGGAAACACCTACAATAATATTGAAAGCAAGGCGCCGCTCACCCCACCAAAAGATTATTTCTTTAAAATTAACCGGTTGCCGTTCCTGGCGAAATAATTTTAAGAAGAATTCCATAGTTGTAGATTTAGTTGTTAAATTAAAGCTATTCAATTAACCTGTCATTCCCAAATGATATCCACTTTATGGTTATACCATTTTTCATAGTTATCCTGAAATAATTTTTCTACCTCATTTCTCTTTACTTTAAATGAAGGGGTAAGCAAATTATTCTGAATGGTCCATTCGTGTTTTATCACTACAATTTTCTCCAATTTCTCAAAGGAATCTAATGTTGTATTAATTTCTTTTAATGTTTTTTTCAGCCCGGTCTCAATTTCTTCATTCGACTTTTTCCTTCCTAATTCTGATAATGTTATCAATGCGATCGGTTGCGGCAATGTATAACCCACAACGAGTACCTGGCCAATGTCGGTATTTCCGGCAAACTTCATTTCAATTGGCATGGGTGATACATATTTACCCTTACTGGTTTTAAATAATTCTTTTACCCTGCCGGTTATTGTTAAAAATCCTTCGCTGTCAACTGCACCTTTATCACCCGTTCTAAAAAATCCATCGTCTGTGAATGCAGCTTTCGTCAAATCCTCCTCTTTATAATAACCTTTCATAAGTGCCGGATGCCTGATCAATATTTCTCCCTGCTCGGTAAATTGCACATCAACTTGTGGGAACCGTAAACCCACAGTTCCAATTTTATTGTTATCCTTAAAATTAGCATGGCTATAACAACAATCTTCAGTCATTGCATAAGCCTGTTGAATTTTAATATCCAGTTTCCAGAACCATTTGATCAGATCAACAGAAATGGGTGCTGCCCCGGAAAAACATTGATCCGCTTTTGATAATCCCAATGCGCTTTTGATCTTCTTTTTTGCAATGCTTTTTAATCCCGGTATTGCTAAATATATATTGAGCTTTTTCTGCGACATTTTCTCCAGGATCTTTTCCTGAAATTTTGCCCATATTCTGGGCACCGCTAAAAATAATGTTGGCGATGTTTCCTGCAGGTTTTTTGGAAATGATTCCAGGCTTTCGGCAAAAGAAACTTTTCCTCCTGTATATAAACTTCCGACTTCGATCAACAAACGCTCCGCAATATGACACATGGGTAAATAAGAAAAAAATGAAGCAGTGCTATCTACCCCTAATTTAGGAAATGCATTTTCAGCAGCAAAAGCAAAATTGTAAAATGTATGCATCACACCTTTTGGCACGCCTGTAGTTCCACTTGTGTACATGATCGAAGCTAAATTTTCAATCGGGTAAGTGAGATCTTCTTTTACCGGTTCATGTTTTTTTACAATTTCATCCCAATTTTGATATTCTGTAATCCCGTAAAATGGATATGCGATACATTGCAGATTTTCGGGTACTCCTGGTTTTAAATAATTCCAGTCGTCGAGTTTGCCAACGAATAATAATTTACTTTCGCTGTGAATCAAAATTTGCTTAACGGTTGCCGGCGACATATTCGGATACATAGGAACTGATACATATCCTGCCATCCAGATTGCATAATCACTTAGCACCCAGTGCACACAATTTTTTGAAAGTATTGCTATTTTGCTTCCGGGTTCAAAATTGAGCGACCTTAAATAATTTGCCATTCGCCGGATCTGATCGCCGCATTGTTGCCAGGTATAATTATGCCATTCGCCATTTATTGGCTGACGCAAATAAAGCTTTGCGGGCTGGTCCTTTTCCCATTTGTAAAAAGTTTCAAGAGGTGCATGTATCCTTATCTCCGCCATAGGTCTGATCTCATTTTTGATGGGCTGTTCCGGTTCCTTAAGTTACTAAGATAAGCATTCAAATTAAATGTTTGAAAAATCTTTGTGCAACTTTGTACCTGTTTTCCCGGATAAAAAAATTGAAATAATAATGGACGAAAATACGAACAGGACTGAAATTTCCGAATTAGGAGAATTTAAACTGATAACACAACTTACGAAAAACTTTGAAATTAAAAATGCAACTACTGTAAAAGGTATTGGCGACGATGCTGCTGTTATTGATAATGGTGGAAAAGTAACTGTTGTCACAACGGATATGCTGGTGGAAGGTATTCATTTCGATTTAATGTACACCCCACTTACGCATCTCGGCTATAAATGTGTTGCGGTAAATGTGAGTGATATATATGCAATGAATGCCACACCTCACCAGATAACTGTATCGCTTGCAATCTCAAATCGTTTTTCCGTTGAAGCCCTGGAAGAATTATATGATGGAATTTATCATGCCTGTGAATATTATGATGTTGATCTTGTTGGTGGCGATACTACAACAAGTTTAAAAGGTATGATCATTTCAGTTACTGCGCTTGGAGATGCAAATGAAAATGATCTTGTTTACAGGAGCGGAGCAAAGGATGGTGATCTGATTTGTGTAAGTGGTGATCTTGGTGCCGCATATATGGGATTGCAATTATTAGAGCGGGAAAAGAGAATTTACCTCGAGAATCCTGAGATCAAACCCGATCTCGAAAATAAAAAACATATCATCGGAAAATTTTTAAAGCCGGAAGCAGCAAAAGGGATAATTAATTTTTTTGAGGAAAATAAAATTCGGCCTACATCGATGATCGACATTTCCGATGGCCTGTCATCAGAGATACTGCATATTTGTGAAGAGAGTGTATGTGGAGCAATAATTTATGAAAATGAACTTCCTATTCATCCCGAAACAATTGAGCAGTCGTTAAAATTTAATCTTGAACCAACCGTTTCCGCTTTAAACGGTGGTGAAGATTATGAATTATTATTTACTATCGATCCCGGATATTCAGAGATATTGTCTTTAAATCCAAATATTTCTGTCATTGGCAAGATCGTTCCTAAACAAAACGGAACATTTCTGAAAACAAAAAATGATAATCTATTTAAAATCACTGCGCAGGGGTGGGATGGCATTAAAAAATGAGTGGATGATCAATCACGGATCAAGATAAAAAGGTTTATTATACACTTTTCCGTCGATACTGATAGAAAGTATATAAACGCCATGAAGATTAGTTGCCATTTTAATACTAAATGTTTTGCCGGATTCTATTTTATAAAATGCGCCTTTTACAATTTGTTGTCCGAGAGAATTAAAAACATATACATCTGCTTTCGACTCTGTTTCCAGGTTAATAACAAATTTAATTATACCCCTCACAGGATTTTGGGTTATCCAAATAATTTCATCTTCAGGAATAAAAATCGAATCATCAGGGTCTTCCGATTCAATTTCTGTGAAGCACTCATAAGGTAAACCGTAGAACCACGGAATTGTTGTTGGTTGCGTATTAAAAAAATCAAATAACCTGTCAGCAATTTTTTGCTGGCCGGTTCCCGATAAAAAAAATCCGTCTCCACCGGTATCAAAATCCCCGGGGCATATCCATCTTAAATTATCATAGGTTCTGAGGTTCCTTCCATCAGCCCAGAAATTCGGCCCCCAGCATGTCCAGGCAGCACCAGCATCATCATCTGAATAATTTAAAAGTGTGTCGCCATTTATCTGGGCTTCTATCACAGCTTTAATTGCGAAGTCGTTATAATACGGCGCAGGTTCGGCATATGCATTTGTATGATCAGCATCCGGCGCAAGGTAACCGCCATATTGCAAACCCGAAATATAGATCAGTTTGACATTGGGAAATTGATCTTTCAGTTTCCGGATGAGTGCAATATATTTTAATTTAAGTGAGTCGACATATGCAGGCATCGTTTCCACCGAATCGATGAAAGATGCATTCATTACCCAAACAACAGCAACCTGTTTCTTTTTAAGGTCCTCTTCCTGCAAAAAATCATTTACATCTTTCCAGTAAAAATCATCTGCATCTTCATCAATCATTTGTTCTATCCCCTGTTCACTGATACATGCATTTACAATGCGCACACATGAATCTGTATATCCTGCATCCTCATACTGTGAAATAAATTTATTAAATGATTTTTGCGCCGAACCCGAACCCAATCCCACCATTACAACCTTTCCAACCATTGTATCAACTTCACCGTCAAAATTTATTGGGATGATCGACAAGGCCTGAATAATTCCCGAATCGAGATGTGCTGTAGGGATATCGTTTAATCCACCAGGATATAATCCACCCTGGAAACCCATATAAAAACCGGTTTGCAAATCAACAATGGGTACTAAAAATGAAGTATCATTCTCACAGTTGATCTGAGCATCAACAGTAAAATAAAAAAGGATAAGTGCCGGGGCAATTATCCTTTTAATATTTATAATTTTTGGTACAGGTAAATTCACCTGTTATTTATTTTATTATTTATTTAAAACAATTGGTTGTGTGATGATCTGGTTTCCAATAACTACTTCAAAATAATAAATGCCTTCGGGATGTCCCTCCAGATTAAAACTATATCCTGAATACGGCCCGTCATGTTCGTAATTATCTGAATAAATTACCTGTCCCAAACTATTCAGCACTTTTACTTTAATGCCTTCAGTTAAAACTTCATCAATGTCGACATAAAATTGTCCCGTTGATGGATTAGGAAAAATTGTGATGTCTTCTTTTGTAACAATAATGTCTTCAGGAACTATTATACTTCCGTCGGCATATCTTCCAACAGGATCGCAATTCACCCATTTTGGTCCATCCATAAACCAACTCTTGGATAATGTATCAGTTCTGAAAAAATTCAAAAGGATATTTGCCAATTTATCTTTTCCCATATCCGTTAAATGATAACCGCCACCATCAGGTGTAAATTCGGTATTGCAATTCCAGGTAAGGCCATCATATGCCCTTGGTTCCATACCATCTGCCCAAAGTGGTGGACCCCAAACCATATATGGTGCCATTGCTCCAGGTGCTTTGAATTTTAATAATGGATCGCCTGCCATTTGACGACGGATCAATTCCTTGACAGCAAAATTATGATGATAGCTCGATGGCTCAACAATTACGTGATAAATTGCTTTCATTGGATCAGCATATCCCCCATATGGAAATCCGCTAACATAAAGAATTTTAATATTCGGATAATAATAAAGGATCGCGTTAACGGCAACTTCAAATCGCTTATTTAACGAATCGATATATGGTCCTGCATCAGCACCGTTGGAATCAATTCTGGAACTATGCATCAACCAGCCTGCCTGTACCTGCAACGGATAAAGTCCTTTTACCCTGATCTTTTCATCTTCAATATAATCCCAATAAGTATCATTGCCTATATACATCGAGTTTAATCCATCAGATCCGTTTGATGCGTTTACCGCAAACATACAAGGGTTAAGATCGTTGTATTCTTTCATGATCGTAACCAGGTGATTGAAAGGGCCACCAACAGTTGAAGCGCCAAATCCAGCCAATACTATTTTGCCTGTTACAAAATTTATATTTCCTAAAGAATCGAGCGGCTTGATTTTTTTTGCAAGATTCAATCCTTTATTTAAGTGAGCGGTTGGAATGGTGTTAGAACCTCCGGGGTAGAGACCGCCCTGAAATTCTCCAAGGTAATAGTCAGTTCCAAGGTCTGTGATGGGGATCATACCAGTGGAGTCGTGTTCACAGTTTATTTGTGATTTCGACGGCGTTGCTGCAATCAACAAAATTGCAATAACAAATAGGGGAGTAAATTTCTTCATGGATTATTTGTTTTTGATTTTTAAAAGTTGTCAAAGATATAGAATTCCGGTTTATCGCAACATTATCTGCATCAAATCCAAAGGAATTATCCTCAATTAATTATAAAGGTCAAACCGATTTCCTGCATGCCCGACCTGATCAAACAATTGTATATGCCGGCCGGGGCATGGCTTAATTTAATTTCAGAAATATGGCTTTCGCCAAATGTTTGTTCCCTTGTATTGTAAACGATTTGACCTGTCGCATTATAAATCAATATGTCAATAAATTCAGAATGAATGTTTTTCATTTCAATATAACCTTCACCGTTGCCGGGATTAGGAAAAATGGTTGCCTCTGGAAGGCCATTCTCCACTGTGATTGAAAGCCTTGGAAAAGGATCGCATCCCATCCACCTGGCCCCATACCTGAACCAATCTGCTGCGAGCATCGAATTTTTAAAAAATTGATACATGATCTCAGCTTCCTTATCCTTTCCATGGTTGGAGAGGTGGTAGCCACCACCATCCACTTTAAAGTCAGCAAGGCAGTTCCATGTTAAACCGTCAGTATAATTTGCCCGCATTCCGTCAGCCCATAAGTGCGGGCCCCATCCTATCCACGGTGATTTTTTTCCGGGATAAGTGAACTTAAGATCGGGGTCGCCATTAATTTGTCTTTCCACCAACCATTTTACACTCCAGTTATTCCAGTAAGAACCGGGTTCATTTATCACATCATAAAATTCTTTTGTGGGATCGGCATATCCCCCATAATTAAATCCACTCACAAAAATTTGTTTGAGATTGGGAAATTTACTCATGAGAATCGGCATCAGCACTTCATATTTATCTGTTATACTCCTTGGTTGAAAAGGCCAGAACATCAAAGTATCAACCCGTGAAGTGGTCATGATCCAGATCACCTGCACCTGGTACCTGGTGATATTTCCATTAATAATATCGGCCATCACATCATCCCAATACCAATTATAATCAATGGTATCGATCATGATGTCCAATCCTTTTGCCCCCACGGCAGCATTCACGATTTTCATGCAGGGATTCAACGTAGTGTCATTTTCAGCAACCATTTTAAAATGGTTGAAAGCATTTCCAGCCGTTGAAGCACCCAGACAAATAAAACCGGCTTTGCCATCGGCAGGATCAAAAACCCCCACGTCGTTCAACGGATAAACCTGCCTGCTGATATTTATTCCAGCCGCATAATGGGGATAGGGCATTATGTTGGAACCAAAGGGATAAAGTCCACCCTGATAACCAAGGTATAATCCCGTTTTCAGATCGATAAGCGCTTTAAAACCGGATGTATCATGATCACATTGCAACTGGGCCTTTAGTTGAAATGACCACAATAAAAAAACAAGCGGAAATAGTATTTTACAATGAGGAATTTTTCTTTTCATATCCATTAAGCGATTCAAATTTAATGCATGCATTTGAGATGAAATAATACCAATTCCTCATTTCTGATTATCAGCTTTTAATGATTTGAAACTGAAGCACAACAATTCTATCCTGAATCTTGTGGCATTTGAAAATGAATTTTTACTTTCTTGCTTAATTTATTTAGCTTTGCAAATCAAAGCTCTTTACCATGGATGAAAATCAAAATGATGCTTATTTAGATGATATAAAAGAGATCCGCTCGATGATGGAAAAGTCGTCGCGGTTTCTTTCACTAAGCGGATTATCAGGAGTCAGCGCAGGAATTGTGGCGTTGGCCGGAGCAATAATGGCCTGGTGGTACATAAAAAATAATCTCGGGTCGTCGATGTATTCGATGCGAAATATTACCACCATCGAATTAAAGGACCTGGTATTTTTACTTTTAGATGCAGCCATTGTTTTGGTATTGGCTGTTGCACTTGCAATTTATTTTGCATTGAGAAAGGCACGCATACAAAACCTGCCGGTTTGGAACAAAGCTGCTGAGCTCACATTTTTTAATCTTATTATTCCTTTAATAGCTGGCGGGATCTTTTGTCTCTTTCTTTTTTATTACGATCTCTATTTATTGATCGCACCGGCAACGCTGGTATTTTACGGGTTGGCTTTATTAAATGCCAGCAAATTCACTTTACATGAGATCAGGTATCTGGGGATCACAGAAATTATTTTAGGGTTAATTGCGATGGCAACACCTGGTTATTCATTAATATTCTGGTCGCTTGGATTTGGAGTTTTACATATAATATACGGGGCGGTAATGTATTTCCGCTATGAACGATGAAGGATATCATATTAAAACTGAATAAGGAATTTGAAAACCGCGTTCGCCTCGGCATCATGAGTATTCTTGTAGTGAACGAGTGGGTGGAATTCAATTCCGTGAAAAGCCTGCTCGACCTTACAGATGGAAATCTGGCAAGCCATGTTTCAGCACTTGAAAAAACAGGCTATCTTGAAGTGAAGAAAGAATTTGTGGGAAAGAAACCACGCACAACATACAGGGTTACAGCTACCGGAAGAATAGCATTTGAAGAACATTTGAATGCACTGGAAATGCTTCTCAAAAAAAGAAAGTAGATAATGCGCATTGGCGAAAGAATAAAACATGCGATCACAATTTTCACTCGCTGGGTTGAATTATATCCCTGGCGATTTACTATAGCATTGTTGGTTATCATCACCAGTATTTTAATGGTGAGCGAACCCGCCTGGTTTATTGCAGCTGTTGATTCAATGAGAATACCCTATGCTGTATTCCTGGTGGCCTTTATTACTTTCTTTTTTATAAGATCAAATTATGCACTTACCACTGCAGGCGTTCTCGCACTGCTGATACTCGCTCCCGGAATTTGGCCATATTTTAAAACTTCTGCTGAAACTCCACTGGAAAAAAAACAGGAATCGGCAAAAGAAACTAAGGGTGCCGATTTTTCGGTGCTGCATTTTAATGTAAAAGAAAATAACAAACATATTTTATCGGTAGCGCAGTCTGCAATTATTTCGGATGCAGATATTGTTTCCATGCAGGAGTTAAAAGAATCATCGTTCTCTGTTGTTGATACAATGATGTTAAAATCATACCCATATACGCTCAGCGATCTCAGCATTAAAGGTTTTGGGCTGGCAGTTTACTCGAAATATCCTATAATAGAAAAAAAAATAATTACCGAACATGGGTTTCCCATTCTCACAGGAAAAATAAAAATTAAAGACCACACCATTAATTTTATTTCAGCAACAACAAGTACACCTACCAACGATGCCGGCTATCAAAAACAAATAAAGCAATTTAAGTTAATAGGGGAAATAGTTAAACAAACCGAAGGTCCGATCATTTTGATGGGCGATATGAATGCGGTGCCCTGGAGTGAACAGGTAAAGAAATTGCTGGAAGAAACAAAACTAAAAGACAGTCGAAAGGATCTGGCTGCAACGTATCCTGCTCAATCACCGTTGCAGATACCGATCGATTATATTTTTCATTCACCGAATATTTATTGTCAGAAATTTTCAACCATTGCTGGCACCAGCTCAAATCATTTGGGGATAATCGGCTATTACGATTTTGAACGGAAAAAATCAAAAGAGGGCATTAAGGATATTATCAGGTAATTATGTTCAAAAAAGAAATAAAAAGTTTTGGGGATGCCATGAATGGTTTGCTCTTGTTTTTCAAAACCGAGTGGCATGCCAGGCTGCATTTGCTGGCGGTGGTGGTGGTTACAATTGCGGGTTTCTATTTTGAAATAAACAGCGGTGAATGGGTGGCTGTTTTAATTGCATTTGCCCTGGTGATCGGGTCGGAGTTATTAAATACGGCTATCGAAAAATTATGCGATTTTGTTCAGCCGGAAAATCACAGTTCAATCAGGCAAATAAAACATATTTCGGCCGGGGCAGTTCTTTTTTCTGCAGTAATTGCATTGATCATAGCCTGCATTATTTTCATTCCAAAGATCATATAACAATGAATACAATCAATTCATCCTTCAGAATAAAAGTAAATGAAGAAACAGTTTATCTGCCATTGCTTTCCTTTTTCTGCTTTACCCTGCTTATTGTCCGGATGCTTTATACCAATACTTTTGAATACAGGTTTATGGGGGTGAATTTAATGCTGGCATGGTTGCCATATATTTTTTCTTTGGCGATAATGAAGATCCAAAAAGGGAAAAGGACGATCCAACAATTCATTTTATTTTTCTTATGGCTGATATTTTTTCCAAACGCCGCTTATATGATCACTGATATTTATCATTTATCAGAATTTCAATCAATGCCGATGTGGTATGACTTGATCATGCTCTTATCATTTGCCTGGTGCGGTTTATTACTTGGGTTTTATTCTTTAAAAAAAATACATAACAGGTACGTAGAGAATAATAAACCGGTCTTTAATATTGCTGTAATATTCCTTTTCTTTTTTACCTGTGGAATTGGAATTTACTTTGGCAGGTATGCACGATGGAATAGCTGGGAAATAATAACACAACCGGCAAATTTATTCAATCAATTTTTTGCGATCATTTCAAATACATATAACCTGGCAAGTATGATCTCCATAGGAATTCTTTTTGGTATTTTTTTGACACTTATTTATGTGAAGTTGTTTTCAATCAGGCTGAGATAGGACATTGTTTTTACCTCAAACATATTCAAGTGCCTGTTCAATATCTTTTATCAATACATCGGCATCTTCCAACCCTGCGTATAACCTTACAAACCCAACCGGGTATGCATCGCTTTCTTTAATACAGGCCGGAAACACCAGTGATTCATAACCTCCCCATGAAACAGCCAATAAAAATCTTTCCAGGTGATCGCAAAATTGTTCCACCTTTTTTACATCTTCAGTTTTCAGCATCATCGCAAATAATCCTCCACCCCTTTTCATTTGTTTCTTTGCTAATTCAAATTGGGGATGCGAATGATGGTAAGGATGAATTACACGTTCAATTTTAGGATGATGCTCAAAATGGTTTATTATTTTTTCTGCGCTGCCTGCACTTTTATCCAATCGCAAAGGCAACGTTCTTAAACCCCTTAACAACAACCATGCATCATGTGGCGATGGCACCGCTCCAAATGCCATAAATTCATTTTTAAATATGTCAGCAATTTTTTCCTTACTACCGCAAACAACACCCGATACCACATCGCTATGCCCTGCTAAATATTTTGTTGCCGTATGACAAACAAGATCAACTCCCAGCAGATGTGGTTGCTGATAAAGCGGGCTGCAATAGCTGTTGTCGATGGCTGTTAAAATATTTTTTGATCTCGCTATTGCGCAAATTGCTTCGATGTCCTGTAGATCAAACCAAAATGTATTCGGGCTCTCGAGAAAAATCAATTTCGTGTTCTGCTGAATTGCATTAGTAATATTTTCAATTTGACGGCCATCTGTAAAAGTTGTAGTTACACCGAATTTCGGGAAAATATTTTTCAATAAATATTCCGTCCAGCTATACGGATTTTGAACACAAATAACATGGTCGCCTGATTTAACGGAATTAAAGATGGTTGAGGCAATGGCTGCAACACCGCTTGAAAAGATCAAACAATCGTCGGTGCCCTCCAATGCTGCAATCTTTTTTCTTACAATTTCTGTGGTGGGGTTATTTCCCCTTGTGTAAATGGGAATATGCTGCTCATCTTTTACCGCCTTTCTGAATTCTTCAACTGTTTTGAAAGCAAAATTGCTTGTTTGAAAGATCGGTGGGCTCACTGCGTTGGAATAATCCCCGCGGTCTTCTCCAAGTATGTTTAATATGTATGAAATATCCATAGTTTTTTATTGGCAGTTTCCGGGCATTGAGCGCCTCACCAAAAAAGTGAGACCCTCAATGCCTAAACATCAATTTCAATAATTCTTCAACAGCCGCAGTCGGAAGTATTTTGCCTTCCGCAATTTTATTTTCATAATCAGACAATAGCTTTTTATAATTTTTATCTTTTGTAAAATGAGTAAGCAACGCATTATTCAAATTATCATAAAACCATAGTTTGAATTGTTGCTTCCTGTTTTGCTGCAGCCATCCATTTTTTTCAGCCGCTGAATGATGTTCAATTATTCTCTGCCATATTTTTTCAACACCATCACCTGTCAACGATGAAATTGTATCTACCGTTGTTTGCCAGCCCGAATCCTTTGGATGAAAAAAATGTATCGCTCTTTCTGCGTCGGCTTTAGCGATCTTTGCATTCGCGATATTTTCACCATCCGATTTATTTATGGCTATAATATCCGCCATTTCCATTATCCCTCTTTTAATTCCCTGGAGTTCGTCGCCAGCACCTGCAATTAATAACAAAATAAAAATATCGGTAATATCATAAACAGCAGTTTCATTTTGTCCAACGCCCACTGTTTCAACTAAAATTATTTCATACCCTGCTGCTTCAAGCAGGATAATTGTTTCCCTGGTAGCTGAAGCAACACCTCCCATTTTTTCACCCGACGCAGTAGGCCTGATAAATACATTCTTTTTTTTTGCAAGCTCCTGCATCCTGGTTTTATCACCAAGTACGGAGCCTTTGCTTTTTTTGCTTGACGGGTCAACGGCAAGTACGGCCAATTTTTTATTTTTTTCGAGGATGAAATTTCCAATGGCTTCGATGAAAGTACTTTTGCCAACACCCGGCGCGCCGCTTATTCCGATCCTGATTGAGTTACCTGCATAAGGCAAACATTTTTTTAAAACATCTGCCGCCTTTATTTTATGTGATTCAATGGAGCTTTCAAGTAAAGTAATCGCACGTGCGATAATAACAGTATCGCCCGCCCGAATTCCTTCTATAAATTGATCGGCACTTAACTGACCAAGATCTTTCAATTTTGCAGAATTAGAACATAAAAATAAAATCCTCCCGTTGAATTGCAGGAGGATTTCTCAACAAATGATTTTATTTTCAAAAAGGATTGAAAGAAAGGCTTACCGTGATTGGATTACCGGCAGGACCTTTACCGTCGACAAATAAAGGAGCCAATCCATAATATGCTTCGAGGTTTATTTTTGAATATCCCAACCGGATAGTTGGTCCATATTGGAGGGTGGTCATGTTCTTCACGCGGTATTGTTTGTATTTGATCTCGTCGTCGGAACCCGATAACCAGTCGTCGCCAACGAATTTGGTATGGTTGGTTAAAACATAACCGCCTTTAAATCCAATTGCCGCCTTAAACCGGTTTCCCGATCCATTTTCTTTTGTGCGGAACCGGAATTCAAGTGGCACTTCTATATAATTTATAACCAGCTTATTTTTTTTATAAGCAACACTGTCGTCAAATGCTACCGGGATAGTATTTTGAGCAGTATCGTAGGTAAAGTAGGAATTATTGTAATAATTAGACCATGAAAGCCCGGCGCCTATTGCAAAACTTACATATTCTGTTCCCAAAGGAATGTCGTAAAATACATGAATTCCCAATCCGCTTGAGAGTCCCTTCACCTTTAATGGATCCTCTGCACCCAGCCATCCGTCCCAATGCACGTTCATAATGATCCTGTCCCGCGACGGATCATCTTCCTCCTCAATAGTTGTTATAGTGGTGCTCGCTGAATCCATTGTTTGAGCACTTATGATCGCTACGGTAAATAATATGTTTAAGGTTAAAACTACTCTTTTCATGCACTTTAATTTTTCTGCTGACTAATTGTTCGCAGCGTAAAAATAAAGAATAATCTTCCATCAAATTGCCCGGCACACCATTGCTCCGTGAATTGGAATTAAAAAAACTATAATTTATGAGCCGATCCAAACTGTTTTTTCTTCAATTGGACTGCGGAGAGAGATAAGCGGTTCACCCTGATAATTTCCGATATATAACATACCCAGGCAAAGGTCATCATTGCCCAAGCCCAAAAACGTTTTCATTTCATCCTTATAAGTCATTCCACCTGTTGACCAATAACTGGCAACACCAAATGCTGCAGCAGTGAGTTGCATATTTTGCACCGCACAGCCAACAGCCAATACCTCTTCAACCAGTGGAATTTTTCCTGATTGCTGGCGGCTTAAACCAATCATAATTACATATGATGATTTTAGCGGAGTATTCTGCAATTTTTCAAATTTGGTTTCAATAAATTGCTCAGGAGGAGTGATGTTTTTATATAATTCTGATTGAAAGTTTGCAAGTTTCTGCAAGCCATCATGGTGAAAAACAAAAAACCGCCAGGGCTCAGTTTTTCCATGTGTTGGTGCCCAGCGTGCATTTTCCAACATTTCTCTGATCACTGACTCATCTACAGCAATGCCGGAATAATTTGCCGGTTTTACCGATCGCCTGTTTCTGATAAGATGATTGATCTCGCCGGTATTATATTTCATATTTTTTGTGAATTAAATTTGCAATTGAATTATGAAGCGAAATTATATTAAATATTTGAGGAGCGTTTGTGATAAACGGCATTTACAATCATATCATTTTTTATTTCTGATAATAACTTCCGGTATCATGATCGCAGGCTGCAAGGGACAGGTTAAATCATCAACAGCGCAGGAAGAAGAAAAAACGGAGAAAAAAATTTATGACCAATGGCTCATCGATTATGAAAGCGTTGAGTCAGGATGCGAAAGGGTAGATTGTATCCGGTCTGTTGATGACCCTAAATTTATCAGCGTTTCAGAAGCTGATTTTATTAATGATGAAGATCTCGTTATTGGTATTAAATGGGATGACGAGATCAAATGTTATCCTCATGCTATCCTAAACTGGCATGAAATAATTAATGATAAGATAGCGGGCAGAGACATTGCAATTAATTATTGTCCGCTCACAGGTTCTGGAATGGCTTGGGACAGAAATATCAATGGAAAAATATCTGAATTTGGAGTTTCAGGAATGTTATACAACAGCAATATCATTCCTTACGACAGAAACACAAGATCAGCATGGAGCCAAATGAAACAACTCTGTGTGAACGGAGAATTAATGGACAGCGCTGCACACACCTACCAGGTGATTGAAACCAGCTGGCTCACATGGAAAAAATTATATCCCGAAAGCAAAGTATTGAGTACCGAAACGGGAATGCAGCGTGATTATTTGAATTATCCATACTCCACCTATCGCGAAAACAGGGAAATATATTTTAGCGTTGATAACGAAAGTGATACCCTGCATCCAAAGGAAAGATTATTCGGTATTATTGAAAATGATAAAGCTAAATGTTACAGGTTTTCAAATTTTAAAGGAGGGATAAGGGTCTTAAATGATACGGCATTTAATAAAAATATAATAATTGTAGGAAGTGAAAGGGATAATATCATAACAGCATTCGAGAATCCATCTGAAAATAAATTTTCTTCCGTCACAAATAAAATACCCGGTATTTTTAAGGATGATAAAAACAATATCTACGATGTCTTTGGATATTGTATTGAAGGTGATAAAAAGGGTCAGCGTTTAATTCCAGTAAATGGATTTATTGCTTATTGGTTTGCATGGTATGGGTTTTATCCTGATTTAAGGTTTGAATAAGTTGAGCTGCAGATAACCAACTCTTCAAAATTTTTAGAATCAATTCAAAATTTATTTGTCGATCGTTCTTCCTTCTGCTTTTTTGCTTTCAACAGTTGTGTTATTTATTTTTTCCATGTTTACAGCCAAATAAGCATAAATGCTTTCAGGTGTTGACCGATATTCTTTTCCCGCATAATCTATAATTCCCACTCTGCCATCCCAGTCTTTTGCCATTAAGGTGTACTTGCCTGAATAATCATTATTCACTCCAAACCTTAAAAAGCTTCCATCTTTTTCGAAACTCACCAACCAGGTATCTTTATTTTCGGCCTTCATTACAACACCGGGTGTACCGCTGGCAATATAAATCTGCTCTACTTTTTTTCCATCAACAATTTTTATCTCACCCGAAGTTATCTCTGTTTCACTATTGCCAAAGTCGCGGTATAAAGTAATATCACCCTCAAGATAAAACTGTACCTTTTTTAACTGGTCTTCATTAAAATTGGTCTGGGCCTGGGTAGTGGAGGTATAGGGACTTAAATAGTAGGTGCATGAGGTAAAGAGTAAAGAAATTGCTACACAAAAAGTAATGAGTACTTTCATAAATATGAGTTTGGTCTGCAAAAACAATAATAATGCCACAGGACGCTATTATTTATAGTATTCAGGCGGATAATCTTAGCCTCTTTTTTTATTCAGTTTTTTAAGAATGTTTTCTGCTGCAACCCTCCCTGTTTCTGCGGCACCGTTCATGAATCCCTGAAACTCGAAACTGCAATGTTCACCGGCAAAAAAAATGTTTCCCTCAGGTTCTGACTGCGCACCCTCTATGGTTGTAAACTGCCCAGGGCTGAAACAGGTATAACTTGCCTTGGTATATTTAAAGGTCGGCCAGTGAAACTTCGAGACCTTGGTGTTATAATTTTCTTTTGCCGGCCCAAAAAATTGTCCTAACCGTGGAATAAATATTTCTGCTAATTCTTCATTTGTTTTAAATCCGATCTGGTTGCTTTCATCACCACCTGTATACACTGTATATCCTGCTGCTGTCTTTCCCTGCAACTGGCTATTGTCCCAACCTGTTTGTATTCCGTTGTCAGCAAAAGCGTAACCGCTGTATCCTGCATCACGCCAAAAAGGTTTATTAAAGCCGAGCAGAAGTTTTGCGTTCATTCCGTAACTCATGTTTTTAATAGCTTCTGTTTTTTGCGGTGAGAATGGATAATCTATTTTAATATCTCTCATCACAGTAAAAGGTAAAGTAAGGATCACATAGTCCGCTTCTACTTCAACAACCGATCCCCCGGTTTTAATAAAGCTCAGAATTATTTTCTTTCCTTCCTCTTTCGAACTGATCGATTCCAAAGTATGGTCGGTATACAACTGATATTGCAATCTTTTTGTTAGGCTGTCGGTTGCAGATTGATTACCGCCTTTGATTTTATATCGCTCGTCACTATATCCCGAATAATTAAATTCATCTTTCATGCCGGGGTCTATCAGGTATAAAAAATTAATTGATGACTGCGATGCAATATCCAACCCATATTCTGTTGTATATGCAATATCAAGTAAGTTGTATAAGAGTCCAGAAATTCCAATGCCGGTTAAATATTGTGCAATTGAAAGATTATCCAGCCTGAGGTCACTTTCGCTATGCTCCTTATAAGAAATATAATCGCTCAGTGAATCAACATCCTGCTGTATCTTTTCTGCATATGGATAAAACAATTCCATCACTTCTTTATTGGTAACTACTCTGCCCTCAAAATAATAGCACATGCGATTTAACTTCATTTCTGATTCTTCAAACGTGTCGATCAATGGAAGATTAAATTCTTTGATCAAATTGAACATATCGGTATGGGTGGAGTCAATAAATTCTCCTCCGAGTTCGGTGGTCAGCCCTTCGCCGAGGAGGTCTTTCGCGGTATACATTCTTCCGCCGGATCTTGATGAGGCCTCATAAATTTTAGGCATCAGCCCTGATTTTTTCAATGTAAACGCGGCATGCAATCCCGCCATTCCACTGCCAACAATTACAATTTCAGGGTTACCACCGCTGGTACATGAAGAAATAAATGATCCCCCGGCAACTGTTGTAATGAGCGCCGCCTTGCCAGTTGTTTGGATAAATCTCCGTCGCGATATTTTTTCTGCAACTTCTTCGGCAAATTCTGCCGGTGGAATATTTTTCCGCTTACTGATCAATGCAAGTGTATATGCTCTTTGCAGCGAGCGAAGTAAATTAGTTTTTGAAGATTTGATTTTTCCTGACATCATAATTAAAATTCTTTTGAGATATTAAGTCAATGATAAAATGTGGTATGTAAATATCCTATTATTAATTTTTAAAAATAACAATTCAAGTAACATGCATTACCAGCCGCTTCCTGCTCCTCCACCACCTGAGCTTCCACCTCCGAAACTTCCGCCTCCACCACCACCGCCGCCAGATCCGCTGCTGCCTGAGGAAGATGAATATTGACGTTTTGCAATTGTATAGCTTTCTTTTTTCGAATAATTACACGATTTACAATTATATGTTTTCTGACCATGGCCGGTTGAAGTA
>JBIOHA010000023.1:0-17784 GCA_044448625.1 Chitinophagales bacterium
ATTTTTTATAAATAATTTTTTTCTTCAGAAACTATTTGTACTATAAAGATGCCAGCCTGAGGTAAATTAAATTGATAATTATTAGTGAGTGTGATATCTGAATAAATTTGTTTTCCTGAAATATCATACTTTGCATCTGAGGCGTTTTGAATATCATTTTGCAAATGATCAAAAATAGTTTTTCAAAAAAAATTTGACTATGCTGAGCTGATATTTTTTTACATTTAATTTTCTGCAAATGATTAATGTTGTTTGAATAGCAGATCGTCCCAATTTTTCCCACCCTGCCGGCAAGACGGGAAAAATCTTGTTCAATTTTGCTCAATTTTGTTCAATCTTGCTCAATACTTATTCTCACGCCGTCCTCAACCACTGTATCTCCAAAGTATATTTTCCTGTCCTCTTTTTAATAAAGCCGCTGATCGTGGCATCTTGAAGATGAATTTCAGATTCGCCTTGTTGCAGGGTAAGCGGATCAATATCAAATGTGAACAGGTCCAATATTGTATTTGAAAAATCACCAGCCACCGTGAATGAAATAAGCAGACCCAAAACCAAAAGCACACCGATAATAATTGCCGAAACAATTACGGCTGTCATGACCGCAGCAGCAGCGGGATATAATTGCGCAGCACCCAGTCCAACGGCAACGCCTAACATAGTAAGTGTGATGCCCGACAACACGCCGCATGCAACACCTATGGCAAAAAATATTTTATCTATGATGTCCTGATTTGTTATAAGATCTTTTTCAATTACAAAAAAACCACCCGTAAATGTTTGCGGAAAAATACCGGCAGCATTCAGGTCGAAGTCGGCAATCTTGCCTTTTGTTCCCAATGGAATTTCCTGCCCCTGTTCGATCTTGCCAACATCAATTTGATTGATGAATGTGGTCTCACCCAGCGCATCAACAAAAAATCCGTCCAGCAATAATTCGTCCTTGCGTTTTTCCTGTGTATCGATACAGGTGATCTTTTCTACCGAAAGGCTGATGTTTCTTTGAACACCTCTGGTTGTTTTCTCTTGTGTTTTTGGAGAAACCGTTGATGCTTTCTTCCGCGGTTTAGGCACATGCAGTTTTTTTGCAAGGTCTTCCAATTCTTCATTCGTGCAGATCAAATGCTGAGGGATTGGCATTTTTTTTACCTGTTCTGAAAAGGGAGTACGGGATTTATAATCCAGGGTTGCCAGGTCTCCGAATTGTTGTTTTCGTTTGGCGTCGCCGGCGCTTAATATTTCATTGCCTTTTTTCAAAAAGTCTTTCTGTCCTTTTTTGGGCAATGCTTTATACAGATCATGCAATGCAACTTCAAGTGATTTCTTTTTCGTTGGCAAAGGGTAATTTGCCGGGCTATTTACATGGGCAGCCACTTTAGCAAAAGTCAGGTCCATTACATGTTGCATACGCTGCTTCATGAGTTCCACCTTGGGTGCAGCTTTACCAAAATTTACTTCTTTCATGTTTTTTTGAATAAAAATATGGAAAAGATTGAAAAGGATTGAACAAAATTGAGCAAAATTGATCAAAGTTGCGGTTATCTGTCACGACGAGGTTTGGCAGGCAGGATTGAGTTAAATTGATATATTGAAATCTCATCCTATGTATTAATTTATTTTATGGGAATTAAGATTATTTTTCTTTTAATTTTTAATGTTGAACGATCAACACATTTGAATATAAATTTTCCCCCGACTCAGATCTGACAATATAAATTCCAGCCGGCAGAAATGAAATATTTATTTCCTGATCACCTGAATTTAATTTTTGCGTGTATACAATTTCACCAACAGAATTTCTGAATTCGATTTTCATTCGCTGATCAATTGATTGAGGACATGAAATTGTCACATAGTTTTCTGCAGGGTTCGGGTAAATTTCCAACGCTGATGCTTTTATTTCATTGATCCCTTCGGTCAAATCACCATAACGGAAAATAACACCATCGTTATTTATGCCGCCTTCTGCAGTCATACCGAAAAATGCACCATCAAAATAAAGTAATGATCCAAATGGAAGTGAACCATTATCGCCATCAAAATCTACGAGTTGGTTATAATCACTGCCATCCATTTCCACACTAAACATATTTCCTTTTATATCCGGTCCCGATCCGGTTGTTAAACCATAAAATGTTGTGCCTTGAAGTATGAGATTACCGTAAGGACTTTTTCCGGTGTTGCCGTCAAAATCATAAACGGTTTCAAATCCTGATCCATCTGTTTTTACTTTATAGATCATACCGGCGATATTCAAACCACCTGCGGCCGACATACCATATAAATATTCCGACCCGTCGTACCATAAACTGCCGTATGGCAATGCGCCGTCTGGTGATGTGCCTGTAAACTCGTGAAGCTTTGTATAGCCTGTTCCGTCAAAATTAATTTTGAATACAACACCTACATTGCTGGCGCCTCCTTCGGATGTGGTGGCATATAAATAATTGCCGTCGGAAACAAATGTGCTATAGGGATCAAATCCAACAGTTAAATCAAAATGAAATATTGCTTCAATTGCTGAAGTTGCGGCGGGCAGAAATCTGTAAACAGTACCACCGAGATTTTCTCCACCCTGAGTTGTCATTCCATAAAAATAAGTGCCGTCATAATACAAACTACCAATTGGAAATTGCCCGGTTGTATCTCCATCGAAACCATCAATAGTAGAAAATTCGCTGCCATCGGGTTTTACTCTGAACAATGTTCCTCTTCCGAGATCACAATTTGCCCAGGTGGTTCCATATAAATAATCGTCTAATAAATACAGTGAACCTTTGGGTGCGCCACCGGAAACATCAGCATTAAATTCATGAATGATGGCATAACCCGTTCCATCAGGTTTTATTTTAAACACAACACCATCGTTGTTTGCACCACCATTACTGGCAACTCCAAATAACCAGGTGCCATCGGTAATGAAGGTAGTATGTATGGGATAAGCGCCGGTGATTGAATAATCAAATTCGAAAATTTTTGAGTATTGCGCATGCGCCATAAACTGCATAAATATAAATGCATAAACGAATGTAGAAATCTTTGACAGCATAGAATTATAATTTTAGATAAAATAACTTTTAAATCTCCGGGACAGTCAAAATTAGGTATAATGGTAAAATTTTTTCTACCACAAAAGGGTGAGTGGTTGCTTTGTGGACTTGATATTTTACAAAATGATCGGCGCAAGCATACCTGCCAAAATAAAATCCCAGGCAGATGTTATTGCACTTCTTGTTACCCTTCAGTATTTGTTACCGCTTAAGGCAGTTTGTTGTCCAATTTCAGGAGTTCATGAAAATGAATTAAAATAATTAGCGCACAATAAATTTACATGCATCATAGATTATAGTATCACCTTTCAGGAGGCCCGTTTCTTTAGGTTCACAAAACTCTAGCATTGAGATTCCCGCAGATGAGAAGGATTTGATAGTATTGTAGTAAAAAGTAATACTATCTTTAAGAATGATGTATTTTCCCTGGCAAATTACATCATGTGTGATGCCATCGCTAAATAGTTGAAAAGTGGAATCCGTTAACTTAAAGTGCATTCTGCAATCTTCAGAAAAATAATATTTATCCGAATAAACTAAACCCCGATTTAAAGAACAGGATAAAACAGTTGTTGTAATTGCAAAAACAAACAAACCATATCTCATTAAAATAATTTTATTTTCGATTTGCGACTTCAATTTCCGGTTTACGGAACATTAAATTCTTTGCAGACAAAATTATTTTTCATTCAAAATACCATCATCAAACATTATACTCGCATGGCTGCCATTGCAAAATGGTTTATTGTTGGAAGCGCCGCAACGGCAGAGTGTTACACGATTGCGTTTTTCGTAGGGACTGCCATCGGCGGATTCAATGTTGATCCCACCCTGTACCCACAATCCTCCGCTGCATCCCAACACCGGATCTTCAATAATGGAGATCAATGGTTCACGAGCATCTTCAATTTCTTCGTGCGTTATGTTATCACGAATAGTGAGCCTTCCCGAAGGACAATGATTGGCTTCGCGAATAACGAGAGCTCTCGCAGCCGGGTCATCGGTTTTGGTTATTAAATCCCAGATCTTGCCGCCGGGATCACAAAACCTTGCATAAGCGCAATATGATTCTGCATCACTTAATTGCATTGTTGGCCCGTCGAATTGATCAGCAAGTTCTTTATATGGCAATTTTCTCGCAGTTTCTTTCCCATTAAATCCATTTACCTCATGTGAGGTATCGCAATAGGGCATGGTGGAAGATTTCCCGCAGCGACAAAGCGAATAATTATTCTTCAACGGAAATGTTTTTACAATTTTCCATTCCCACGATTGGCGATTATGGTCTGGAACGATCTCGACGACATTTAGTGGAATAGCGCCCGACACTTTATATGGCCCGTTGGCACTCACAACAATGCGTTGTTTTTTAGGATGTGGATCTGATTCGCTCATGGTTAAGTTGTTTGCGTTGTATAAAATTAATTGAATTTGGTGTGTGTTTATTTATAGAATGGCCAATTTATTAGTTGATTTCAAAGTAAGTTACATCATATCTATTACCTATGAAAATAAAAAAAAGGCCGATAATCAATTATCAGCCCCAATATATATTTTTTGGTATGAATTTATTTCTGAATCACCAGTTGTTTTTTGTATTCATCTGCACTTATTCTTACAGGCATTAGATATATGCCTGCTGAAAAAGATTTACTCAACTTCAACGTTTCATTTATTGTACCGCTGTTAACAGCAACATCAGCATAGATATAAAATGCAAAATCAAAAAATACAGCTTCGCACATCACAGGCGAATTGAAAAATTAATCGATTTATAACGACAATAAATATTGCACAAGATCATTTTTTTCTGCTTCTGTAAGATCCAGCTGTTTGCATTCATCATAATGATTAACTACATCCATTAATGTTGCAAATCTTCCATCATGATAAAAACCGCCTTTCATATGTGTCCATAATCCCTGGAGTCCCTGGGTGACATAACTTTTATCCGGAGAACGGCTGGATTGGAAATCATCAATGCAAATTTCATCGGGTGTATGTGTGTTCCAACCGGGTTCAGTAAACAGCGGCGGAACATGGCATGAAACACATTTTGCTTTGCCATCAAAAATATATTTTCCTCTTTCAGCAGCTGCTTTATCATATAAACTATCTGGTGCTTCTGGTGAAGGAATAGCTAATTGATAAAATTGCAATGCAGCAAGTTTATCAGTTACCATATCATTTTCTGTGGTATTGCGCTTATTTCCAAATCCGGCTTTTGATGCAACGGGATATTGTTCAGCATTCATTAATCTGGGATCATAAAAATTTCCCTGACCCTGTAATTCAAGATTGGCAACATAAGCATTCCAATAAGTAATATCACCCCATCCGCCGGTCCATGTATGAAGATTGTGTCCTGCATGACCAAACGCTTCAGGAATTAAAGTGGCGGCAGATTTTCCATCAGGGCGAAATGCTTTTCCATCTAAATTTAATATTGCATCAAATTTTCCAGGTCCCCAGCTTGCAAGTACTTTTTTTACCGTTGCATTATCAACGCCTAATAATTCTTCATAAATGCTGAGGTCAGGTGCCATCGATACAATTGCACCAACATTCAAATCCCTGTTTGCCCAACCGTCTAAACGGCTTCCGATACCAGAGGGACTACTTACGGTTGAATGACAAGATGCACAGGTAATACCTACAGATGTTAAATTTCCTTTGCCATCAAATTTCCCAACCACACCAATTACCGCATTGATCTTTAATAATTCCAAAGTAACAAGCGGGTCGTCAAGAAATTTTCCTTCATTTATTTTTTTCTTTAAAAACTCGGGTAAAATAGTCAGGTCGACTTTTAATCCTGCAGCAAGCGCATCTTTCGGCGCTAAACCATTTCCAGTGCCACCATGTTTCGAGTCAGCAATTGCTTTGTGCAGTTGTAATTTTCCGGTCCAGAAAGCCTCGTCGCCAAAAGTTTCAAATCTAAACACGGCTTTTCCTTTTTCGAATAAATTATCAGCATTGTTCTTTATACTCATCGACCATGCATCAGGATCACCTGCTTCATCCACAGTTTCCCTGGTCTTTTCTTTTGTAGAACATTGAGTAAGCTGAAGGAATGTAATTGAGATTAATAAGGCAGATAAAACAAAAAGTGTAAATCGATTTTTCATTGCAATTAATTGAATAAGGGATCAGGTGAATTTATACTACTCACGAAGGAATAAAATAAGTATGCGAAAACCGGTCTAATGTGTTGCGATCCATTTTTCCCTTTAACTACAGGTGTTTGAACCTATTTTATAAATTGATACTGTAGATAAAATTCCTCACAGGGGCGGGTTTGCTTCTATTAGCATTACAGGTTGAAGGGGTTAACTTTTCACTAAATAGATCAAACCTTTATTTACGCTTCTTTTAAAGTTGGGCTTATTCAATTTCAGATTTTTAGCATCTCAACCTTAAATCATTCACTAACCTAAAACTATTTTATGCAAACCAATTTATTCATCTGCCTGGTTTTTATAACCATTTTATGCTCATGTGATCAAAAAGATTCAATTGATTCTGGAAAGGCCAATAAGGAAGTAATGGCATTAGCCACTATTACTCCACCCATGCCTGATGAGCAACCAAATGAAACTGTCATCCCCATCGACCGGAAAATAATTAAGGAAGGGGAGATCGCATTTCAAACAAAAGATGTAAATGCAACGGAAACATATATTAAATCTGCAATAACAGAATTTTCGGGATATATAGCGGAAGAGCTGATAAAAAGTGAAAATGGCATGGAGAAGAATATAATCACTATAAAAGTTCCTGCAGTTGCCTTCGACCTTTTGTTGAATGCAATTGCCGGTAATGCCGGAAAGTTGGACCGAAAAAATATTTCAACTCTGGATGTTACTGAAGAATATATTGATGCAGAAGCGAGAATTAAATCAAAATTGAAATTGGAGGAGCGATATTTCGAGCTGCTGAAGCAGGCAAAAACGATGGATGAAATACTTAAAATGGAAGCGCAAATATCGGCCGTGCGCAATGAAATTGAATCTGCACAGGGAAGAGTAAATTACATCAACAACCGTTCTGCCTACAGTTCGCTAAAGGTAATTTATTACGAGCCGACAAAAGTAATTGCAGTTGAGCCGGTGCCGGGTTATGGCAGTAAATTGAGAAATGCAATGAGTACAGGCTGGAATTTTATCCTCAACCTTTCTATTGGACTTGCCACCATTTGGCCGTTGTTGTTAATAGGTGGAGTTATTTTTTATATGGTTACAAAAATGAAAAGGAGTGAATTATTCCGCCGTCAAGCAAAATAGAACTATGCTGATCATTTCGGCGAATGAATTAAATTTGCCGGATGGTAGAACATCTAACAAAAGAATTCTGGGAAGAATTATATGAATCGGGAGAAATTAGATGGGACATTGGTATTGTTTCTCCTCCATTAAAAGCTTATTTCGATCAATTAACAAATAAGGATATCAGCATTTTTATTCCCGGTTGCGGTAATTCATACGAAGCAGAATGCCTTGCAAAAAATGGATTTAAAGATGTTACCGTTATTGATCTTGCAATAGAACCAGTGGAAAGATTGAGGTCAGCACTTCAGGATTTCCCTTCAGTAAAAATCATCCAGGGAAATTTTTTTGATCATCAGGGTAAATATGACCTTATTATTGAACAAACATTTTTTTGCGCAATCGATCCCTCACTGCGAAAACAATACGTTGAAAAAATGCACGAATTATTAAATGATGGTGGCATGATCGCCGGGGTGATGTTTAAGACTGAATTCGAAAAAGAAGGCCCTCCTTTTGGCGGAACTCCGGAGGAATACAAGCAATTATTCAGTAACCGGTTTACAATAAAAACCCTCGCAGACTGCTATAATTCACATCCGAAAAGAGACGGCAACGAAGTATTTGTTGAGTTCGTTAAGAAATAAGAGAATTCAATCAGCTTATTGTTCCGGTAGGAGTTAACTCCTGACGCAATTCAATGCGTAAAATAATAATCTTAAAAACATACATGTGTCAGGTGGTGGTAGCGTCTGGCACCGCTGCAAATTCTTAATACCTTCGCTTCGACTCTTCGAATCTTCTCCCTTCGAATCTTCAGTCAACTCCCTTCGAATATTCATTTCATATCAAACCCACTCTTTAAAAAAATCAAACTCTTCGAATAAGCATCATCAGCAAATTCTTTATTGTATTTAGGATTGCTCGGATTTGCAAATGCGTGGTCAGCAGTGTACTCTTCTACTTTCAAATTTTTATTAAGTGAAAGCATATCTGTTTTGAATTGTGTAACCACTGTATTATTTATCCATTTATCCTGGTTTGGCCATATCATTAATACATCTGCTTCCAGGTCTTTTAATTTTTCTTTATCTGTTTCGGGAAACCCATAATACATGACACAGGCAACTCCCTGTGATTTTAATAAAATGCTGGCCTGTAATGAAAACCCACCTCCCATACACCATCCAACAGTTGCAACTTTTGCATCCGGACCTGCTTTATTAATTGCACCCATTATAATTGATATGGCTCTTTCCTGATTTAAGCTATTCATAAAAGTCTGTGCACTGTCCTTTCTTGCCGTAACCTGGCCATCATAAAGATCAATTGCGATAACATTCACTTTTTTGTCGAGATCAGTATAAAATTTTTCGGAAACTTCTTTTATATAATCGTTTAGTCCCCACCATTCATGAAAAACAAAAAGATAATCATCAGATTCTTTTTTTGCAGGTATCTCAAAAGCATTTGCCATTTTTCCATCCGGACACTGGAAAGTAATCATCTTGCCATTTTCACTGAAATAGGTAAATGGTATCGGCTCGTCGTGTTTATTCACAAATGCCATATCGGTAGTTAACCCAGCAAACTGATCGTGTGCCGAGCAGCAGGTGGCGGATTGTGTATAAATCTGTGATAAACTGATGAGCAGCAGAGATAAAATAAAAATATTTTTCATAATAACTGATTTATATGCGAATGTACAAAAATTATAGCACCTGTAATATCAATCCCTTCAGATAATGCGTTTCTTCAATTCCCCAAACAATCGGATGATCTTTAGCCTGCGATAAATATTGCACTTCACGAACCATCCTGCCTGCATCCTTTGCTGCAGAGGCAACCACATCGTATAATAAATTCACATCCATAAAATGAGAGCAGCTAAAAGTTATTAAAAAACCTCCTGATTGCACAAGTTTCATCCCTCTCAGATTTATTTCTTTATAACCCTTCACTGCATTTTCAATTGCTTTTCTGTTTTTTGTAAATGCCGGAGGGTCAAGAATCACCACGTCGAATTTTTTTTCTTCCTTCACCCAAACCGGTAAAACATCAAAAGCATTTGCTGTGATACATTCAATATTTGTAAAATTATTTAAGATCGCATTTTTTTTTGTTTGTTCAATTGCATTTTCTGAAATATCAAGTGCAATAACCTGCTTTGCGCCAAAATGGGCAGCGAACAATGCGAAAGAACCTGTGTAAGTAAAACAATCGAGCACAGTGGCATTTTTTGCAATTCCTTTCATCGCCAGCCGATTCTCCTTTTGGTCGAGAAAAAATCCTGTTTTTTGACCACCTGCAATGTCTACATGAAATTTAACACCGAATTCATCTATTATAAAATTAGTATCAAAGGGTTCACTGAGAAAACCCTGTTGTTCATCAACGCCTTCCAGCTTTCTGACTGCTGCATCATTTCGTTCATAGATACCTTTTGCTTTGAATTCATCCTGAAGAATTTCTGCAATTGTTGATTTCCATCTATCCATACCTGCGCTGAGCGTTTGCAGGACATATATATCATTGAACTTATCGATGATGAGAGCAGGCAGACCATCGGCTTCACCAAAAACCAGGCGGTAATTATATTTATATCCAATCTTTTCCCGGTAATTTCTTGCTTCAATTAATTTGCGTTTAAAAAAATCGATGTTGATGGATTCATCTTTATTCCTTGTTAACAATCTTACTGTAATTTGTGATTGCTCGTTGATATATCCTTTGCCAATAAAATCATTTTTAAAATTGAAAACTTCCACGATATCTCCTACCACAGGACTACCCACAATCCTGTCAATTTCGTTTTTGTATATCCATGGATGGCCATCTTCAACCCGATGTCCTTTTCCTCTTTGTAAAATAACCTGCACTATTAATTAATTTTGGGTGAAAATTACTTAATAAAAACGATGCGCAGTATTAAAGCGTTTATCCGGGCATTGCTGTATTCGAATATTTTTATTTCAATTTGTGCAGTTGCCTTTGTTTTGCAGGGCTATTTTTTATTGCATATTGAACATCGTTTCAACCTGGTAGCTTTATTGGGTGGGTTGGCAACTTTATTCACCTACATGCTCATTAGAATTGTCGCAGTCTCAAGGATCAGGGGGTATGAACCGGATGGGAGATGGAAATTCTTCCTGAAAAATATTTTTTTAATGCGGATGATCACGGTGATATCTTTTTTAGGGTGCATGATGATTTATTTTTTATTGCAACGCTCAGTGCAAATCGCTTTATTGATACCCGGATTTATTTCGGTTGCTTACGGAATTCCATTAACTATTAAATCAAAAGCATTCAGGCTGAGAGATGTTGGCATCGCAAAGATCTTTATGATCAGCTTTGTTTGGGCCTATGTTGGAGCAATATTGCCGTGGGTGGATACGGGAGGCAAAATATTTGCTATCATTCCTGCTGTTTTATTCCTCGCAAATTTTCTCTTTATTTTTGGGATTACATTGCCATTTGATATTAAAGATCAAAAGATCGATGCAATGAATGATGTAAAAACAATTCCTTTGCTTATTGGAAGTGAAAATACATATTCACTATCATTTCTTTGTTTGTTCGCAAGCGGAGCAACACATCTTTATTTGCAGAGATACATTTTTATAGAAAATCCCGATTATTCCATTCCTATATCAATTTCTATTTTGATTGCAGGGCTAACCGTATACCTGACAAGTAAAAAGAATGAAAAATTCGTTTATTTCGGATTGCTGGATGGTATGATCATTCTGCAGTTTTTGCTAATTTATTTTTATTCGGAACGCTGAGCAGGATTACCTGTTTCATGAATGTATTTCAAATCATGGGACCCCCTATTTAACAGTATCCACAAATAGTTTCCTCATCTTAAAAACAAATTCACGATTTTTACAAAAAAATATTCTTGATGAACGAGATAAGAAATGACTGGACAAAAGAAGAGATTTCAGAAATATATCATTTACCCGCTCTTGAATTAATATTTAAAGCAAGTGTAATTCACCACCGGTATCATACTATCGGTGAGGTGCAGGTTTGTACTTTATTATCGGTTAAAACAGGGGGTTGCCCTGAAGATTGTGCCTATTGCCCGCAGGCAGCAAGATATTCCACAGGTGTGGAAGCGCATAAATTATTGGAATATGACGAGGTGATAACAAAAGCAATGATAGCGAAAGAAAATGGTTCTACACGATTTTGTATGGGCGCTGCATGGAGAAATATCCGCGACAACAAAGATTTTGATAATATTTTACAAATGGTGAAAGGTGTTGCAGAAATGGATATGGAAGTTTGTTGCACGCTCGGTATGTTAAGCGAAGAACAGGCAATTAAGTTAAAAAATGCCGGCTTGTATGCATATAATCATAACCTCGATAGCGGTGAAGAATTTTATGAGCAGATAATTACAACAAGAAAATATGACGATAGATTAAATACTATCAATAATGTTCAGAAAGCAAATATTTCTGTTTGCAGTGGAGGAATAATCGGATTAGGTGAAACTGATAACGACAGGATTGAAATGCTTTTTACCCTGAGCAATTTAAAAACACATCCTGAAAGTGTTCCTGTTAATGCACTTGTTGCTGTTAAAGGAACGCCCCTCGAAAATATGAAAAGGGTAAGTATTTGGGAAATGGTGCGCATGATCGCAACTGCCCGCATATTAATGCCGAAAGCAATGGTGCGTTTAAGTGCCGGAAGAAATGAGATGGCCATTGAGGAACAAGCACTTTGTTTTATGGCCGGAGCTAATTCTATTTTTGCGGGAGAAAAATTATTGACCACACCCAATCCGGCGTATGATGACGATAAAAAAATGTTTCAGTTGCTCGGGCTCAAACCAAGAAAGGCTTATAAAGAAGAAACAGTAAAAATGCTCGCAGATTGAATATCAAATTCATCCGATATGGAAATTGAGGAGAGATTAAATTCAGAATTATTAACCAGAAAAGAGCGCAATGCTTACAGGGAATTAAAAATTGTAAAAAACCTGGTCGATTTTTCTTCAAACGATTATTTGGGATTTGCACAGCATGCTGATCTGAAAAATAATATCCTTAAAAAATTGCAGGAGCTTCGCCGTATTGGATCAACTGGTTCACGATTATTGACAGGCAACCACTCGCTCACAATAAAACTGGAAGAGGAAGTTGCAACATTTCATTCATCAGCGGCCGCACTTTTCTTTAATTCAGGATATGATGCTAATTCAGGGTTGATTGCCTGTGTCGCAAAAAGAAAAGACACTATATTTTACGATGCGCTAATTCACGCCTCGCTGCGTGAAGGAATCAGGCTGTCGAATTCGAATACATTTTCGTTCAAACATAATGACATAATTGATCTTGAAAACAAACTGCAAATTCCATCTGAGGGTTTGAAATTTATCGTAGTCGAATCTGTATATTCGATGGACGGAGATATTTGTATGCTGAATGAAATTGTTGACCTCGCAGAAAAATACAATGCTGTTATTATCCTGGATGAGGCACATGCAACAGGAGTAATAGGAAAAACCGGTGCTGGATTGGCCCAATATTTAAAGGTGGAGAAAAAAATATTTGCAAGGGTGCATACCTGCGGAAAAGCGATCGGCTCAAATGGCGCTTTTGTTTTAGGAAGTGAAACATTGCGCAATTACCTCATTAATTTTTGTCGGTCGTTTATTTATTCTACTGCCCCCAATTTAATGCAGGTGATCGCAGTGGCAGAAGCATATAAATTATTGGAAGCATCAGAAACAATTATTCGACAATTGCAGGAAAATTGTGAATATTTCAAACAACAGATCGCAAGATTTAAAAATATCAGGCTGCTTCCATCAGCTTCTGCGATTTTTAGTGTTTTGATCCCGGGAAATGAAGATGTGAAGTTGGCTGCTACCTATATGCAAAATGCGGGATACGATGTGCGGCCAATTTTATCGCCCACCGTTGCAAATGGAGCAGAGCGCCTGCGCATTTGTATGCATAGTTACAATACGAAGCTGGAAATTGACCGGCTAATAAAATTGCTGGAGCAAATTACCGAGTTTATTAATAGAGATTCAGAAAAATAAATTTTATCATCAGGGAAACTGAAATATTAATTTCGCCGGAGGATGCTGCTGACGACAGTGTTGTGAAAACCTGTGTAAAAAACAAATTAAATCTAAAAACTGATTTTTATCTTGAAATAATCAAGCGTTCTATTGATGCACGTTCGAGAACTCCCCGCATCCAACTAAAAATAAAAGTCTTTATTGATGAAACACCTCCGGGTTTAAATATCTATATCCCCCAATATCCCTCCGTTAAAAACAAAAAGCACGTTGCAATTGCCGGCACAGGCCCTGCAGGGTTATTTGCCGCATTGAAACTTATTGAAAGAGGAATTAAACCGGTTTTATTTGAACGGGGAAAAAATATCCGCGACCGCAGGAGAGACCTTGCCGCAATTAATAAGGAAGGAATTGTTAACCCTGAATCAAATTATTGTTTTGGGGAAGGAGGTGCAGGCACCTATAGTGACGGTAAATTGTATACACGAAGCACCAAACGTGGCGATGTGAAAAAAATACTCGAATCGTTTGTGGGGTTTGGTGCAGGTAAAGAAATATTGATAGATGCCCATCCACATATTGGAACAAACAAGCTGCCTGCAATTATAGAAAAAATACGGGAAACAATTTTAAATGCCGGAGGTGAGGTTAGATTTAATTCTAAAATTACCAACATCGATATTTCTTTTGCCCAGGTTAATGCTGTTGAGATCAATCATAATGAAAAATTTGATACATCACATTTAATTCTCGCAACAGGCCATTCTGCCCACGATATATTCGAGATATTGCATGGAAAGAAGATATTAATAGAGGCAAAGCCTTTTGCATTAGGAATAAGAATTGAACATCCGCAACAATTAATTGATGAGATGCAATATCACTGTAAGAACCGTGGTGAATTTTTGCCGCCTGCATCTTATTCGATCGTAAAAAATGTGGATGGGAGAGGGGTGTTTTCATTTTGCATGTGCCCTGGTGGAATTATCGCACCCTGCGCAACTGCTAATGATGAAATAGTAACAAATGGATGGAGCCCGAGTAAAAGAAATAACCCATTTGCAAATTCTGGCTTCGTTGTAAGCGTTGAATTAAAAGACCTTGTTAATTATCAAAAATTTGGCCCGCTGGCAGGAATGTATTTTCAAAAAGAAATTGAACATAACTGTTTTCTCGCTGGGGGAGGTGATCAAACTGCACCGGCACAACGCATGGGAGATTTTGTTAATTATATTGTTTCATCCACTTTACCTGATTGCTCCTATCAGCCTGGAATAAAATCAATCAGGCTTGATACTGTGTTGCCTGAATTTATTTATTTGCATTTGCGGGAGGCATTTTTAATGATACAAAGATCGGGGTCACCTTATTTTGCAAATGAGGCCGTTATTGTTGCACCCGAATCAAGAACATCGTCTCCGGTTAAAATTCCAAGAAATAATGAAACAATGGAGCATCCGCAAATTAAGGGTTTGTTTCCCTGCGGTGAAGGCGCCGGTTATGCAGGTGGAATTATTAGTGCAGCAATGGATGGGATCAAAAGCGCTGAATTTGTTGCAGCTTAAAAAAGGCTGAGATTTTTCATGGCGAAGGGAAATGTTTTTAATTCTTCATATTTTGAATACCGGTCTGTTTTGATCAATTTTCTCCACGACAAATTATTGCATTCGAATCCGGCGCTAAATTTTCTGTTCATAAAATATTTTCGTGCAACCTTATATTGATCTTCACTTAAAGATCTTGCAATAGTGATATGGGGTGTTTTACCTATATTGAAATCAACATCCTCGTCATATTTTGCATTTTTTATTTCCAGCGATATTTTTTTCCTGAATGCGGAAAGTGATTCCTTCGATGTTTCATCTGTAGGAATAAACACGGTCCTGTTTGTGTGGAATACATCGAAACCGCTGAGATTTATTGTAAAGGGAAGCTGGTTACGGCAAATTGATTCTACTTTGCTTTCAATTAACTTTATCTTATTTTCATCGCACATAGCTGCGAATAAAATAATAACAGGTTCAGTATAAAATGACGCATATTTGCCCACCACCGATTCCAAACCCTGCTTAAAAATATTCACCGGATCTTTAATTTCGTTGGGTGGATTTATTGCGGCAGAATATACTTCAACCATTTTATTGTTTTATAAATTCATAAGGCAAAAAGTCAATAAAATCATTCACCCTGAGTTTAAGTGATTTTACCTTTCCATCTTCTACTGTGAAAGGGATATGTTTTACTCCCCAGTTTATTGGGTCATAGGTGCAAACAAAATCGTTTTCACCCACGGGGGCCAACTTCCCAACTAATTGCGGGTGATGAGAAAAATACATATTCAATTTTCCGCTTTCCAATTTAATTTCCATATTGCCATAAACGGAGTTGTAATATTTTCCTGTATAGTCTTTCAATGGTAAACCCGCGTTTTTTACTTCATCTGCTTTCTTATACCATTCATCAAGCTGCTTGTTGTCTTCTTTTGTGTTCCTTTCATAAAATGTATAATACCTTTCACTTAAATTCCTGTAGGGCATTTGAAAATATGCTTCTATGATCTGGTAAAGACAGGCAAGAAAAAAGTAATTTGCGTCGGTATTTGTGAGCACAGTTATTCCGAGCTGTTCATCAGGAATAAAACAAACAGAGGTGACAAATCCATCTGCACCTCCAGTATGCCATATCATTTCTCTGCCTTCATAATCGTTCATCTCGGCGCCTAGCCCATAAAGATCAAAATGCCGGGTAGGGAATAATGATGAATGCCCATCGCCAACAATAGAGCGTGGAAACCTCGTTTCCTTGATCACTTCCGGCGGGAATATTTGATTGCCATCATAGGTGCCATTATTCAATTGTGTTAGCAGCCAATGAGAAAGATCATTTACTGAAGAATTGATCGCAGCACAAGGTGCAATATTATTTAAATTATCATATTGCAGTTTCACCAGCTTATTCTGAAAAATAGTATAAGGCGTACATGCATTTTTATCCGATTTAATTTTTTCATAAGTAGTTGACGAGCGGTTCATATGCATAGGGATAAAAAAATGGGTATTAATAAATTCATCCCAGGTTGAATCTGTTACGGCCTCAAGAACAGCTCCTGCAGTTACAAACCCTGCATTACAATAACCCCAGGTATCACGGAACTGATACATCGGTTCATTTTTTTGAATATTTTCAATGATCTCTTTTCTTGTTGCATTATTGTTCCAGTTATAAAAATCACCCTGGAATGTTTCAAATCCCAGCCTGTGTGAAAGCAGATCTTCAATGGTTACCATTGGGGTTATTTCTGCATCGTACATTTTAAAGTAAGGGATATAATCTATTACCTTATCCTCCAGAGATATTCTATTCTGATGATCTAATAATGCAAGCGATGTTCCTGTAAACAATTTGGTGTTGCTGGCGATCATGAAAAGCGTATTTTCATTCGCTTTTTCTTTTGTTTCGATATCCTTTACGCCGTATCCTTTTGAAACCACCGTTTTTCCATCCTTTACAATTGCAATTGCAACGGCAGGAATATTCCATCGTTGCATTTCACGGTTTACGTATGCATCAAGGCTATCGGTTATAAAAACAGGTTGCTGACAAAATACAGTCCCATTTACTGCAATAAAAAGTATTAACAGAAAATTTTTCATGTGCTTATTTTAATTTGCTGATAAATTAATTTTTCCTTTGTTGAAAATATGATCTGCTATACTAAGGTCAGGATAAAATTCAAACCTGTCGCTGAAGACCTGTATGTATTTTTTCAAAATTTAATTTAAGCGGATTAATGGTGCCGGGGTAGATCTTATCTCTAAAATCATCAAAACCCCCGGTGCCTGGCTCTATATAGCTATCCGTAAATCGTATCTCACTTTTAATTTCAGTAAGCTTAAACAGTAAATTGATCAAATCCAAATCAATATCGATCAACCGCTGGTATTTTTTGAGATAAATTGGTGAAAACATATCTTCAAAAAATTCAAAATATGGCGATCGCCGGTAGCAGCTTGTTAATGTCATCCAATGATTCTTTTGCCAGCTAAAACTATTGTCGATCGCTATAGTTCCGGTTTTATTTCTTTCATTTCTGTTTTTTTTCACCGGAATAGAAAGATTCAATAAGCCATTAGGACCAGAAATGATGCAACGGTTTCTATAACTGGCTTTAATATAATTTTCAGAAATATCAAGATAAATGATATCGTATCCTGCAATGAGCTTCATCCACGAAAACGATGGCAGATAGTGCGGCTCTATCAACAGGTTTTTCTTAACATTTTCTGACATTAAAATGATACTTTAATCCAAAGAAAGTGTAATTTTAACATAAATTTCGTTCTATGAAAAAAATTATTGTTTTATCTGTAACGATATTTTTTGCGACCCTAATTTCACATACCCAAACATTATTAACAAACAC
>JBIOHA010000024.1:0-17508 GCA_044448625.1 Chitinophagales bacterium
GATCCGGGGTTATTTATCTGGACAGTTGTTGTATTTCTCGTTGTTTTATGGGTGCTGAATAAATTTGCTTTCGGCCCAATAAAAAACGCTTTGAAAAAACGCGAAGAAGGAATTTCTGAAGCATTGAACCAGGCGCAACAGGCACGCAACGAAATGAGTAATATGAAAGCCGACAATGAGCGGATATTAAATGAGGCACGTGAAGAAAGAAGCAGGATGCTGCGGGAAGCGAAGGAAGCCAAGGATATGCTCATAACCGAAGCACGTGAAAGAGCCAACCTCGAGTACAACCGCATAGTTGATGAAGCAAAGCAGGCGATCAATAATCAGAAAATGGCGGCATTGATCGAAATTAAGAACAATGTTGGAAATATGGTGCTTGAAGTCAGTGAAAAGATATTGAGAAGGGAACTTGACAATAAAGCCGACCAGGAAAATTATATCAAGCAATTAGTTGACGATATCAAGGTGAATTAATAATTATTATGAGCGCAACTAAACTCGCATATCGCTACGCAAAGTCGATCATTGGTCTCGCCATTGAAAAGGGGAAACTGGAAGAGGTGATGAATGATATGCGCACCCTGAATGATGTCACCGACAATAACCGCGATTTTTATCTCATGCTGAAAAGCCCAATTGTAAATGGGGATAAAAAGATGCAGGTCACCAAACTCATCTTCAGTGGTAAATTAACAGACATTACAGAAGCATTTATTAATATTCTAATGGTGAAGAACCGTGAATCATTTCTGCCTGAAATAATTGATTCGTTTATTGAGCAATATAATAAGCATAAAGGAATTACACCGGTTAGGATCACTACTGCCATCGGATTGTCGAAAGAAGCAACAGATGAAATTCTGGATAAATTAAAAAAGACCGCCGGGTTGCAAACAATAGAACTGGAAAGTAAAATAGATGATAGTTTGATAGGCGGATATATTTTGCAATGGGAAGATAAATTAATTGACAACAGTATCAAACGTGGATTGGCAATATTGAAAGATGAGTTTGATAATAATGATTATGTGAGGAAGTTTTAGGAGAATTGCGAATTTAGGATTTTCAATTTCGAAATGAACAAAAAATTTAATTTAATATTAGTAAGCATAAATAAATTAACAACAGGAGCGCAGATTTTCAACAGATCGGTAATCACAATTCGCAATTGAAAATCCGCAATCCGCAATTAAAAGAAATGCGAATTTCGAAATGAACAAAATTTCGAAATGATGCAAACAGTGAAAATTAAATTAATAGTCAATAAAATAATTTAACAATAGGAACGCAGATTTTCAGTAAAGCACAAATCACAATTTCGCAATTGAAAATCCGCAATCCGCAATCAAAAAAAGTGCGAATTTCGAAATGAGCAAAATTTCGAATTGAAGAGAGTAGAAAAAATTAATAGTCAATAAAATAAATTAACAACAGGAGCGCAGATTTTCAACAGATCGGTAATCACAATTTCGCAATTGAAAATCCGCAATCCGCAATTCTAAAAAAATGGTAGAAGTAAAACCAGATGAAATATCGGCGATCCTGCGCCAGCAACTAAGCAACTTTAAAACAAATTCTGATCTTGAAGAAGTAGGAATTGTTTTGCAGGTGGGTGATGGAATTGCTCGTATCTACGGATTAAATAATGCAAAATCAGGTGAGCTCGTAACATTTGAAAATGGTGTTCGTGCCATCGTGTTGAACCTTGAAGAAGATAACGTTGGTGTTGTATTGATGGGTTCAAGCGATGAAATTAAAGAAGGTGATACTGTTCGCCGAACTGGAAATATCGCATCCATAAAAGTTGGCGACAGCATGATGGGCCGGGTGGTAAATACGCTTGGTGAACCGATTGACGGCAAAGGACCATTAACTGGCGATCTTTATGAAATGCCACTTGAGCGCAAAGCGCCGGGAGTTATTTATCGTCAGCCGGTAAATGAACCATTGCAAACAGGTTTAAAACCAATTGATGCGATGATTCCAATTGGAAGAGGGCAGCGTGAGTTGATCATCGGCGATCGCCAGACAGGAAAATCTGCAATTGCAATTGATACGATTATTAATCAGCGTGAATTCTATGAAGCAGGAAACCCGGTTTATTGTATTTATGTAGCCTGCGGACAAAAAAATTCGACTGTTGCTCAGGTTGCAAAAACATTAACTGATCATGGTGCAATGGATTATACCATTATTGTTGCAGCTTCCGCATCTGATCCTGCGCCATTGCAATTTTATGCACCGTTTGCCGGAGCTGCGATAGGTGAATATTTTCGCGACACAGGGCGCCCGGCATTAATTGTTTATGATGATCTTTCAAAACAGGCTGTAGCTTATCGCGAGGTTTCATTATTGTTGCGCCGTCCTCCGGGACGTGAAGCATACCCGGGTGATGTATTTTATCTCCATAGCCGTTTATTGGAGCGTGCTGCAAAAGTGATCAACAACGATGCTATTGCAAGTCAGATGAACGACCTGCCTGCTTCAATTAAACATTTGGTAAAAGGCGGCGGATCATTAACTGCATTGCCAATTATTGAAACACAGGCCGGCGATGTATCAGCGTATATTCCTACAAACGTGATATCGATCACTGATGGTCAGATATTTTTGGAAACGAATTTATTTAACTCAGGTGTGCGTCCAGCTATTAACGTTGGTATTTCTGTAAGTCGTGTTGGTGGTAATGCGCAAATTAAATCGATGAAAAAAGTTGCGGGCACATTGAAATTGGACCAGGCACAGTACCGCGAGCTCGAAGCATTCTCAAAATTCGGATCTGATCTGGATGCTGCGACCATGGCAGTATTAAATAAAGGAAAACGCAACGTGGAAATATTGAAGCAAAAACAATATTCACCCATGGCAGTAGAAAAACAGATCGCAATAATTTATTTGGGAACGAAAGGTTTATTAGGGAAAATCCCGGTTGATAAAGTAAAAGCATTTGAAGATGCTTTTATTACTTATCTCGAAACATATAATAAAGAACTGTTGAACGATTTGAAAGCCGGAAAATTAACAGATGATATAACATCAACGCTGGAAAGAGTTGGTGCTGATATGAGCAAACAATACACGGCGGGGTGAAATAAAAAGATTGAGCAAGATTTATGGATTCCAAATTTTGTTCAATTTTGCTCAATTTAAAAATTTTATATAATTAGGCATCATGGCAGGCAAATTAAAAGAGGTACGGACAAGAATTACTTCGGTAACAAGCACACAGCAAATTACCAAGGCGATGAAGATGGTGAGTGCTGCCAAGCTACGTCGTGCGCAGGAGGCAATTCAACAAATGCGTCCTTATTCTTTAAAGATGGGAGAGCTGCTGAGTAAAATTGCAGCCGAAGCACAGGGTGATGTAAATATTGAATTTGCCAAACAACGTGAAGTAAAAAATGTGCTTATTGTTTTAATTACTTCTGATAAAGGTTTATGCGGCGCATTTAACACTAATGCAGTAAAAGCAGCGAAGAAATTAATTGAAGAGCGATACAGCAATTTGCCAGTTTCGAATGTAAAGCTCATGTTCATTGGGAAGAAAGCACATGATGTATTAAAACGTTCTCCAAATCCACAGTTAATTGAATTCAAAGATCTGTTTCAGCGCATGGGCTACCCCAACGTAATGGCTGCGACAGAATTTATTAAAAATGGGTTTATTAATAAAGAGTTTGATGAAGTGTTTGTAATATACAACCGATTTAAAAATGCGGCGACACAGTTTTTAGAAACAGAGCAATTTCTCCCTATAAAGAAAATTGAAAAAGCAGCTGCGTCATCAAAAATAAATTCCAATTATATTTTCGATCCGGATAAAGAAAAAATGATCGAAGAACTGGTGCCGAAAATATTAAATACTACATTCTACAGATATATTCTCGATTCAAACGCAAGTGAACACGGTGCCCGGATGACCGCGATGGACAAAGCCAGTGAAAATGCAAATGAATTATTGAAGGAATTAAAAGTTTCTTACAACCGTGCCCGCCAGGCTGCAATTACTACTGAGCTTACCGAAATCGTGAGTGGGGCGGCTGCGTTGCAGGGCGCATAAAATGAATTTATTTATTGCCTGATATACCGGGAATATCTAATACTGTTTCCAAATTTAATTTCGATAAAATAAATTCCTGCTGCCGCTTCATTGAACTGAATGAATAATTCACCTTGGTCATTCTTACCGGTTGTATGATGAACAATTTCACCAAGGGCATTAATTATATTCAAATTATATTCAGCTCCATTTATTTCAGGCAGGAAAATGTTGAATTCACCATTATTTGGATTTGGAAATACAGCAATTTCATTCAGCTCGCTTGCTGATTCAACGCGACAATCTGTAACTGTCATTGTAGAACTGGTTGCATTGCAGCCGGTTGGAACTATGGTTGATATGCAATAATATTCTCCCGCAGTTGTTGCTACAATTTGAAATGATGTGGCGCCTGGAATTTCAATTCCGTTCAAAAACCATTGATGCGAGTATAAAGGATTTTTTGTCACTCGAAGTTTAACTATAGTGCATAATGAAGTTCCGTTGGGTGCATTGATATTTACTTCAGGGATTTGATTAATAGCAATACTTACAGGGTTTGAGTAGCCGTAGGATCCATCTGGATAATCTACCCTGACATTATAATTACCTGTTTTGATAACTGTATATGCAAAATTTATTGCACCTGGAATTGGAATTCCATTCCTATACCATTGGTAGGTGCAATCAAAACATTCGTCTGTAGTAATAAGCTGTGTATTAGGCTTGCATAAAGCCACAGGTTCCGATGGATAGGTTGCGGGAGTTGTTTTGCCCAACCTTGTCTCCGGCCTGAATGCACTTACAGTCATTGAAGTGCCATTTGCAACCTGCGATTGATATGTTGCCAGGCTATTAGCTAATGTATTATTACAGGATACAGTTGGTGAACCGATAGGTAGGGCAATTGTTGTTGCCGTAAAATATTCAAATGCGATATAAATTCCCTGCCCATCGATTGTAAAGAATGGACTTGTTCCAGGTCCGCCAAGCAGAATATCAATATCAATTTTATCACTTGTTGCTGGAAGTTCTATATTACCATCAAAAACTTTCGTCATTCCTGCTGTAGAAAATATAGTTCCTTTTGCATAAGCAAGATCTGTTGTATTCTGGATATACACGCTCAATGTTCCACTGGTGTTTACTGATTGAGCGCTAGGGGTACCGGCACCATCGGGATTATTCCATGTCCAGCCAACAGAGGTTATGTTGTTTGAGCCAAATGCAGCGGTTTCCATTTCTGAAGGCGTTAGGATATAAATTGTATTGATATATAATCGCGAACCCTGTGGTGCACGTCCATTACCACTGGTAGCATTATTATTGGGCAGCACATTAACGATTTGTGCCAATAGTGCATTTTGAAGGATCAAGAGTAAAATCAATAAATTAATAAATTTCGTTTTTGGGGTCAGGAATGGGAGTGCAGGAATATGTTTCATAAAGGTTTTTTTATAAAACTAAGAAAGTTTGATATCTTAAGCAAACTGCCTTTTTTCTTGCTGATGTTTTTAGAAGTGGCGCTTCTTCTCCTTCTGAAAAAAACATATTTTTACTTATGGAACTATCCAATATACTAGGCACCATTGGTGTTACGCTTTTATTGCTCGCTTATTTTTTTCATTTGAGAAATATGATCTCAAGCAGAAGTATGATTTATATTTTATTAAATTTTTCTGGAGCGGGCCTGGCATGTATTTCTTCTTTGATGATCCATTTTTATCCTTTTGTGATTTTAGAAGGAATTTGGGCCATCGTTTCAGTAATTCCTTTAATTAAAACAAGCGAAAGATATGGAAATTAATGGGTTGTGAATTAATTAAGTAATGAAGATAAGTTGCGTGAGGGATAGTAGTGGAAACCCCGCAGGCCCGCGAAGCGGGACGAGGAGTTGCAACGAATAGCCCGACCCGAGGAACGAGGGGCACGCCCTGATTATTCAACAGCTAAAAATATTACCGGGAGCTTTGGGTAATGATAAGATTCGCTTCGCTTAAATTCATTTGATTTTTTTCACCTATTTCTTTTGCCTTTTGGGCATAAAGATTTGCGTTGGCTTTATCACCAGCCCGTAAAAAAACCTTCGCAGCGGCGAGAAAATTATAATATTCAGGTTTTAATTCGGCACATCTTACACCTACAGGAATAATTTTTTGGATCATTTCATTTTCAGTATCATGATTTAAAAAAACATCTGTGATGCGCCGCAGCATATTGGCATCGGTCCACACATATTTTTCCGCACCGGTTATAGCCGTTGCCATATACCTGTTCCATTGCTTATTTTTTTCGAAGAGGTTGAGATCATTCATAAAAATAACCGAGTCAACAAGGTAGATATGTAATTGTTCTGCCGACTTTCGGTTTCTGAAATAATTGATGGTATCGTTTGCATTTACTGCCGATTGTAAATTATAAGTAGCCGTAAGAAAAATTTTCCTCTCTACCTTTTTCGGTGTAACTACATCACCAAATTCTTTTTGATGCGCCAATACATATTTGAATATTTCCGATTCCATGTCGCTTACACTCATGCTAAATATTTTCCAGTTCGAGTTGGTGAACTCGAGGGTTTTATTATTTGCATTAAAATACATATTCGCAACCGGTTGGGTTGAAAGCCTGCCCCTCGATAAAACCAACAGGTAATTATAACATGCAGTGGAGTCGGCTGGATTATTATCGAAAGCAATTTTTACATGTGGTAACTGATTATCGGGGTTAAGAGCAAGGGTTCCCTGTTTAATAAATTCCGAAACCTTAAACTCGCCAACAAATTGATATAAGGTCTCTCCTTTATTGTTAAGAATAATGAAGGTTGGAAATGAGGTGATATAAAATTTTCTTACATATGCTTTTGCCTTTTCCTGGTCAATGAGGTCTTCTTTTATGCAGATATAATTTTTATTATAGAAATTACTTAATGCCGTATCGGGAAAGATCTCGTGGAGCATTTTTTCGCAATGCCCGCAGGTGCCCTGGTAAGCCATGAAAAAAACCGGCTTATTTTCAGTTGCGGAAACGGTAATCGCCTCCTGCAAACTAATAGGCCTGAAATTAATACCCTGGCTGAAACCTGCTGAAGACAGGAATGTTGCAGCGATCAAAACCAGAAAAATTTTCCTCATCCATCAAAATTAAATAATCGGCTGAATTGCCGTCCGAAATGAACAAAAATCTATCCAAAATCCGGTGCCAACCGACAACAATTCATTAGCTTTGTTCCGTGATGAATGACCTTCATAAATTAATAGAAGCCCTTATTTTCAGCAGCGAACAACCGATATCAATTGCTGAATTGCAAACAATTTTGTTTACCTATTCCGGAGAAGAAGTTAGCCTTGAGGCCATACAGGAGCAGGTAGATTCGATCCAGACAAAATATGAAAGCGATGATTTTGTATTTGAGATCGTTAAAACCGGCGGTGGATATCAATTTCTATCGAAACCATATTATCACAAGCCAATAACAACATTGTTGCAGCATAGGGCAAAAAGGAAGTTGTCGGTTGCAGCACTCGAATGTTTATCAATAATTGCCTATTCGCAACCGGTTACTAAGGTGGAGGTGGAACAGATCCGCGGTGTTAATTGTGACCATACGATCCAAAAACTGATGGAACGCGATCTGATCAATATCGTTGGGAGAAGTGAAACTGCTGGTCGCCCATTGCTTTATGGAACCACCCAGTATTTTATGGATTATTTCGGAATTAATGGGTTAGCTGAATTACCGAGGCTGAAAGAATTTGAACAAAAAGATATGTCCATTGGCTCACCTTCTGATATCATGGAAATTTCAGAAGAAGAAGCATATAATAAAGTGATATTAAATAATGAACGTCGCGAGGAAATGGAATCCGGCTACGATCAGGAATCAGAAATCGAGCGTCGAGATGATGCCCAAACAGATAATTATGAAAAAGACCAACAAGAGAACGACGACGCCGACGGAGAAATCGACGCAGCGCCGGCCGACGACCAGGAAGAACAATGATACTTTAGAAAATAAACATGTTCCCAAACTGCTAAAGGGAAATGATAATTCTTCACAGGTAAGAAATCCCAACCGCAAAGCTGAAAGGTTAGAACGTGCAAAGAAATACGCCAAACAAAATGCTGCCAACAAAAATATTTCGAGCGCAGATGAAAATAAGACCGGTAAAAAAGAAATAGCTGAAATAAAAAAGGACCGGCAGCCCGGTAAAAAACCCTTTCATTCAAAATTTTCGGAGCCGCAGCGATATGGTAAATCGAAAAAAGAAATTAAGCGGGAGATAAAATCATCGTACGAAAAAGAATTCGGCAAGCGTGAGCGCTTTTCAAAAAAAGAATCTTTCAGAGATAAGCAGGAAAATAAAAAATTAAATCAGGGTGCTGAGGAATTTGGCGACGAAAATAAAGCACGGCCAGGGAAAAGTAAATTCATAAAAAACCTACAAAAATTCAGCAACAAAAAAAAGGGAAAAACAGCTTCGTTTAATAAAACTGTTGCCGCTTCATCTTCAATTTCAAAGCCAACACCACTCTCAAAAGAAGGAACACGTTTAAATAAATACCTTGCAAACTCCGGAGTAGCAGCACGCAGAAAATGCGATGAATTAATAAGCCAGGGACTGGTTAGTGTTAATGGAAAAGTGGTTATGGAAATGGGGTATAAAATAATGCCCGGCGATAAAGTAACATTTAAAAATAAATTGGTAAAGCCTGTCAATTATGTTTATATTTTATTGAATAAACCAAAGGATTATTTAACCACCGTTGATGATGACAAGGGAAGAAATACAGTGATGGAGCTGATCAGTAATGCTACTGATGAACGTGTTTATCCTGTAGGCCGGTTGGACAGAAATACAACTGGCTTGTTGCTCCTTACAAATGATGGCGACCTCGCACAAAAATTATCACATCCCAGTTTCGGAGCAAATAAATTATATGAGGTGGAATTAGACAAACCGGTAACAGCAGCTGATCTTCAAAAAATTACCGATGGCGTTGAACTTGAAGATGGCATTGCCATGGTTGACGGAATTGATTATGCCCACCATACAAAAAGAAATATCGTCGGCATATCGTTACATATTGGAAAAAACAGGATCGTAAGAAGGATATTTGAACAACTGGGTTATCATGTTGAACGGCTTGACAGAACATTGTATGCGGGGTTAACCAAAAGGGATTTGCCGAGAGGGAGATGGAGGTATTTAACGGAGCGGGAGATAATTAAGTTGAAGTATTTGAAGTAGGGGGCGTGTTCAGGTGTTCACGTGTTCAAGTGTGCACGTGTTGGGTGTAAAAATTATTTCGTTACAATTTTTGCTTTGATTTAATATGCATACTGCAGCAAATAAAAATATTTATTTAATAATTGAAACGATATTCATCTTTATATTGATCTCAATTGCAGCGGTGGTTTTGCAGTTGGTGGAGATGAATAAGATCGCAAGGTTGTTTCTCTACATTCCATTATTATTATTCCAGGGATTATGGTTTTATCGATTTTATATTGTTGGCCACGAAGCTGCGCATAAAAAATTGTTTCGCAATAATGTCAGGTTAAATGATTTTTGGGGGAGTGTTATTTTATTGCCGCTGATGACACCCATCACCATCTATAGAAAGATCCATTATTTTCACCACGGATTCAATCGCAAGGATGACCATACCTCCGCCTTGGATACATTTGTAATTAAAGGAAAACCAACCCTGATCAAACGATTGTATTTTCAGGCAGTTTGGTATATAAGTACTTTTTGCGGAGGATTTTTTATTCATTCATTGATATCGGTTATCCTCTTCCTTTTTATTCCGCCAAAATTATCAGTAAAAATTTCACCCGCATTTAAGAACTGGACAGTAAAGGATCAATGCGTTTCGATCTTGTTATTTCTGCTCGGAGTTGGCTTGCATCTCGGTATATTTTTTCTTTTAGGCAGAGAAATATATTTATACACGCTTGGATTTCCAATGCTTTCGTTTGCATGGATACTATCGCTGCTGGTATATATTTTTCATTACGATACAACTAAAGGCGACGAGGTAAGATATAATGTGCGGTCGGTAAAAAGGATCCCTGTTTTTTCGTGGATACTGATGAATTTTAATGAACATGCCACACATCATCAGTTTCCTAATATACCATGGTACGAGCTTCCAAATAAACGCCAACCATTGCCAGAAGTATTCGACAATAAAAATCAAACCACCCGCAATTTTTTCAAAGCAATTATTAATCAGTTAAAAGGTCCAGCAATTATTTATGAGCACAAGGATTAGGATTGCGAATAAAGAGGACGCAGCGAATTTTGTAGCAATAAAAAATGCATTGCCAATGCAATTGAGCGACGGCACCTCAACCACCGGTGGCTTTTTATTGGGTACAGATATCTCCACATACGAATATTATATTGAAAATGCTTTTTGCCTTGTTGCAGAAGTGAATGACAATATCGTAGGATTTGGAATTATATTTAATGACGAACTTTTACGGAATTCAGAAGTATGGATAAAAAGACAGCAGGCAAAATGGAATATAGATCTTGCAGCGTTTGAAAATAGCAGACTATGTTATTTTGAACAACTGGCATTTTTACCTGGAAATAAAAGACTTGTTATAGCGCTTGCTTATAATCTTGTTAAATGGGTATTTGATCAGGGTTATGAAACCTTATTTACCACCACGGTAAAGGAGCCTGTATTGAATCTTGCTGCTATCCCTTTTATTCATGCCGTTAATGGTTATAAGGTTGGAAATATTGATGAGGTGTATCCGGAAATCGGCAGGATAAACTCTGATATTTATTTAATAGACCCCGACGGCTTTTACAATAAAACTGCTGCACATGCCATTTACCCTTTTTTAGAACGCAACCCGGTTTTATCCATTTGATTTTTAAAGAGTAATTTTAGAAGTTGATTATTGAATCTATTCTTTCTGCATGAAAAAACCCTTTACACTTTCGGTCAGGGCAAAACATTTTACAATACTTTCGCTATTATTAATTATCGGAACATTTTCAATTTGCACAATTAAGAAAGGTCATAACTGGGGCGATGATTTTGCATTATATATTAAACATGCATCAAATATTGTTCATGGTGATCCTTATGGCGAGACCGGTTCAATAATTCACGAATATGCCGGTACCTATTCCCCTCAAAATTATCCGCCTGGGTTTCCAATTTTACTTGCGCCGGTATACGCCTTTTTCGGTTTGAATTTTATAGCGATGAAAGTGTACATGGTGTTATGGCTGGTGCTTTTTTTAGGATTGATTTGGATATATTTCAAAGACAAACTTTATTTCCATTGGAACCTGATCATAATTATTATAATTGGTTTGAGTCCATTCTTCAGGGAAATGAAGGAAAGTGTTGTTTCCGATCTTCCGGCAGGATGTTTTATTTTGCTTACATTGATTATTGATGAAAAAAGGCGCCTTGCACCCGAGCGCAGAAAATATCTTTATTTATTGAGTATAGTTATCTGGTTTGGCGCAGCTATACGGGTTGCAGGCATTTTGATCCTTCCTGCAATCCTGATGTATGAGCTCATCAAATTCAGGAAATTTAAAAAGCTCTCCTGGTCAATGGCTTTAATTGTTGCGGGATTGTTTGGTTTGCAATGGCTTGTATTTCCTGCAAATAATTATATGAATATTATTGCCTCACCTTTTATGCATTTGACCGGAGGTGAAATTCTCAATGGTATTTTCGACAGGGCAACTAATTATTTAAGTGCATTTTCGGGGGTTACACATATTGCATTTTTAACACCGGGTAATAGCGATCTGAATCATTTGGTGCACTGGTTTTTTCATGTTACGGCAGCGGTGGGCTTTTATCTGAAAGTGCGGAATAAATTTTCTCCAGCCGATCTGTTTGTAGTTTTTTATCTCCTGCTGATATTTATTTTTCCCGGTTACCAGGGCACAAGGTACCTGATACCGGTAATACCCTTTTATTTTTTTTATTCCATGTATTGTTTACAGAAAATTCAATTTAAATGGATATCGGCTTCTGCAATTTCCATTGTGCTGATTTTATTATTTTTTATTTACAACGATGATCATAACAGAATGCCAAAAGATGAATCGGATGGTGTGGAATCTCAACCTGCACAGGAAACATTTCAATTTTTAAAATCCGAAACTCCAGCTACTTCAGTTTTTATGAGTTCAAAGCCACGTGCGTTTTGCTTGTTTACAGAAAGAAAAGGAGTGGTGTATCCCGATCAATATTCAACTTATCGTTTTTTCGAGGTGTTGGATAAATATCATATTGATTATATTATCCGCGGAAAATATGACCCTGCTTTTTATGTGAATGAACTTGAAGAAAACCTGTCAGATAAATTTGCACCGGTATTTACAAACTCCATGTTCACCATCTATCGGGTGAATTAAATCACTCGCCGACCTGCGGCAATAGTTTATCCAAAAATATTAACCCCTCAGCAGAGGTGAGGTGCCGTCCATCAAAAGTAAAATACGGAGAACAGTCGGGATAGAAGAGGAATTTATAACCTGGTGAATTAAATGCATTCGTATAAGCCTTTCTTATTTTATCAAAAAATGGTTCATCACATAATTGTGGGTTGAAGGGCATAAGGAAAAAAATGACCTCTGTTTGTTCGTCATGAAAAAACTGCAGTTCCATTTTCATTGCTTTGACATAACCGTCAAGGTCTTTAATAAAATTATTTTGAATGGCGGTATCCTGAATGTCGTGAATACAGCGCAAAACATAAGCTGAATCGATATACAAACCTCCACGGGAATTGGGGATATAATTATAGTTTACAAGGTCAGCGGCTATACCCGTTAAATATACTACAGGCCTGTTCTTGTATTCCCTTCTGAGCATTTGCGGTTTTCCTGAAATTAAATTATCGGCCCAACCGGTCGTATCAAAATTGGCGTAGTTTACTTCTATCAATAATTTTTTGGGAATGATATGATGATGCTTCAATAATTTAATTCCATCGAGGCTGGTATGTCCGCCAAAGGCAAGGTTTATTGTTTCACCATCAACTTTTGAAAGATCGAGAATATTGCTGTAAGATGAACCTGTAATTACTAAGTCGGGGCGACTATCTTCAATTGATCTCAATTCACTCACCTTAAGATCGTTTTTAAACCAGGGAGCCTCAGGTATTGTTAGCCCAGGCGGAAACCACTTCAATATTATAAAATATATCAGGCTGATGAATGAAAATAATATGAGGGTATTTTTTATCAATTCGTTTTTTTAATTAAAATTGAAAATAAATAAATTTTCCTGCGGTGCCGGCATTCCAAACAATGAGGAACAGCATAACAGCAAATGCCACAGGTTTCCATTTTTGAGAAATTGCCATTTTCCTTTCCTTATAGTAACCATTTAAATGAAATAATAATACCGGGACACAATAGATCAATGTGAAATAGACCGGTGAATAATGCAACGGAAGTTTTGTGTTATGCCTGAACGTATGAAAGAACAACAGGAAATTTTCTTTCTCCGGAAAAATAAAAAACACCCATCCGAAAATAACCGCTATCAATACGATTAACCTTCTTATGATTGTTATTAAAAGTCCCCTCCATTTATTTGTCAGCAAACGCCCGATGCCCAGAAAAATCCCGTGATAAATTCCCCATAATAAATATCCCAGCGATGCCCCATGCCACAGACCCGCCAGCCCCATCGTGATCATTAAATTAATATATGTGCGAACCCTTCCTTTTTGATTTCCTCCCAATGGAATATAGAGATAAATTTTCATGAATTGTGAAAGTGAAATATTCCATCTTCTCCAGAAATCAGAGAAGCTATTGGCGATATAAGGATAATTGAAATTGAGTATGATCCGATATCCGAATAAACCGGCAAGTCCCCTTGCTATGTATGAGTATCCTGCAAAGTCGGAAAATATCTGGCAGGCATATCCTATTAACAAAACAATACATGTGGTAGTAGAGAGTGATGTCAGCAGATATTCCTCTGAAAAATAAGCAGTTTGTTCTTTGAGATTATCTGCAACAAACATTTTCAAAAAATAACCGATCAGTAAATGCCTGAAACAGAAATTGACAGGAATATCTTGCAGCGAATAAATTTTTATTTGGGGGAGGAAATTTTTTGCACGCATGATGGGGCCTGCAATTAGCTGCGGAAAAAATACGGTATACAATAAAGCCCTTTTATATGAAAAATCATGGGCCCATTTTTCTGTTTCATCATTTTTAAATGCATCCACCACCATGCTGATACCGTGAAATGTATAAAAGGAAATACCAATTGGAAGGGGAATGGTGATCAGTAGGTTGGTAATATCTCTATCACCAAGAAAGAGCGAACTTAAAAACCCGCTGTATTTAAAAAATATCAGGACGAGTAAATTAAAAACAACTCCGCAAATGGCCCATACTTTTCTTTTATTTCCTTCTGAATGAAAAACCTGGTACGTAAAATAAAACGAAGCACTAGCACTAACCAACAACAGAATTAATAAATATGGATTTTGAAAGCTGTAAAAAACAAGACTGGCGCCTATTAAAATAAAAGCCTGCCATTTTTTAATGACAGGCAAATAATAAAGAAAGCATGTGCAGCTCAATAATATTAGAAATTGAACTGAATTGAACCACATATAGATCGCTTATTTGATCATTCTTTCGCAGCGGCAACAGGAAGTGCAGTCACCGCAAGCTTGGCCTTGATCTTCTTTTCAATTTCAGCAGCGAGTTCCGGATTGTCTTTCAATAATTCCTTTACGCCTTCACGGCCTTGTCCGAGTTTGGTGCCTTCGTAACTATACCATGCACCGCTTTTTTGAACAACACCACATTCGGCACCGAGGTCAACGATTTCTCCGATCTTGGAAATTCCTTCACCATACATGATATCAAATTCAGCCTGGCGGAACGGAGGGGCCACTTTATTTTTTACAATCTTCACCCGCACCCGGTTGCCCACCATATCTTCCTTGTCTTTTATCTGGCCGATACGGCGAATATCAATTCTAACCGATGCGTAAAATTTTAATGCATTACCGCCGGTTGTGGTTTCCGGATTTCCGAACATCACGCCAATTTTTTCACGCAACTGGTTGATAAAAATGCAGCATGATCCTGTGCGGCTTTTCGTTCCCGTAAGTTTTCTCAAAGCCTGGCTCATCAACCTTGCCTGCAATCCCATTTTGCTTTCACCCATTTCGCCTTCAAGTTCCGCTTTAGGAACGAGAGCGGCTACGGAGTCAATTACAACAACATCCAGTGCACCGGAACGAATCAGGTGGTCAGCAATTTCCAATCCCTGTTCACCATAATCAGGTTGGGAGATCAATAAATTTTCAACATCAACACCCAGCTTTTCTGCATATACTTTATCAAAAGCATGTTCGGCATCTATGATCGCACAAACGCCGCCTTTTTTTTGCGCTTCTGCAATAATATGGATCGCCAATGTAGTTTTTCCTGACGCTTCAGGTCCGTAAATTTCAACTATTCTTCCACGGGGAATTCCACCGATCCCGAGTGCCAGATCAACACCGATCGATCCTGTAGGAATCACGTCTTCCGCAACTTCCGGCGTATCACCCAATTTCATTATTGTGCCTTTGCCGTAGAGTTTATTGATACTGTCAACTGCAAGTCCTAACGCCTTGACTTTTTCATTTGTAGCTTCTGCCATAAATTTTTGTTTTTAAGGTTAAAAGATAAATTAACTATGCAATGAGCGGTTTTATTTTAGTGCCCATCGCATCTGCGAAGCTAAATATTTATTGATAAATTAAGGTGAATTTTTCGGGTTTTAAACAGATTGTGGACAAAATGCATGCAATGGCGCATATATGCAAAGACGCAAAGTCGCTTTTGAATCCTTGGGTTTGAGCCATGGTAATTAAGGAAACCTTCTGCTATTTTAATTTATGTCCCTAGTTGTATGCACCTACTTCATACTTTTCACTTCTGATTCAAAGCCCCTAAATCCCCCAAGGGGACTTTTGCTTTTAGTTATTATGTGTGACACTTACTTCTCACTTCTCACTTCCTACTTCCATTAAGTTTTGTTAAAGAATTAGGCCATCCGGAACATAAACTATTAACTTAGCCGCACTAAACGCATATTCATGAAAAAGATCGCTTTATTGCTCATTGGATTTTCTGTTATTTTATTTTCCTGCTCAGAAAAAAAACAGGATAATGCTTCTTTACAGGCTGAAGTGCAAACTTATCTTGATAGTTATAATACCGAATACCAAAAACTGGTTACTGCTTCGAGTGAGGGCCAATGGAAATTAAATACACATATTGTTGAGGGCGATACAATGGCGAAACACAATGCGGCTATTTCTGATGAGGCCTATGCAAAATTTACAGGCAGCAAAGAAAATATTACCAAGTCGCAGGAATATCTTGCAAAAAAAGAGCAGCTTACTCCGCTGCAGGTAAAGCAACTGGAATATATTTTATTTAATGCAGGAAATAATCCTGAAACCGCAGGTGATGTAATTAAAAAAAGAATTGACGCAACAAATACGCAGACTGAAAATTTATTCGGATTTAAATATACCATCAACAAAGACACAGTTTCAACAAATGATATTGACGGCATTTTACGCGATTCGAAAAATCTGAATGAAAGGTTAACGGCCTGGGAATCGAGCAAGGAAGTGGGTAAAGTATTAAAAGATGGTTTGGAAGATCTTCAGGAATTAAGAAATGCATCTGTAACACCGCTCGGATTCAAAGATTATTTTGCTTATCTCGCCAGCGAATATGGCATGAGCAGCGAAGAAATGCTGGAGCTTACACATAGCATGATAGAAGATGTATGGCCGCTGTATCGCGAATTGCATACATGGGCGAGATATGAATTAGCGGAAGATTATAATCAACCCGTACCCGATTATTTGCCGGCGCATTGGTTGCCCAATCGTTGGGGACAAGACTGGACCGCGATGGTAAGTGTTGAAGGATTAGATATTGATCCCGAATTAAAAAAGCACGATGCCGAATGGATAATTAAACAAAGCGAAGCATTCTGGATGAGTTTAGGATTTCCAGCTTTACCTCCAACATTTTATGAGAGGTCGTCATTATTTCCTGCACCACCCGATGCCGGTTATTCAAAAAATAATCACGCCAGTGCATGGCATATTGATCTCGATAAAGATGTGCGTTCGTTGATGAGTATTGAACCAAATACCGAATGGTGGAGTACTGCTTTGCATGAGCTTGGCCATATTTATTATTATATGATGTATTCCAATCCTGATGTTCCCTATGTTTTGCGAACAGGTGCCAATCGCGGTTATCATGAAGCATTGGGCACAATGATGGGTTTGGCGAGTTTGCAAAAACCATTATTGGAAAGCAGGGGATTAATTCAACCCGGCGTAAAAACAGATGACACATTAAAATTATTAAGTGAAGCGTTGGATTATATTGTTCATACTCCATGGGGAAGTGGTGTGA
>JBIOHA010000025.1:0-17065 GCA_044448625.1 Chitinophagales bacterium
ATTTATATGTGGCACTTCAAACAACAGATGGTGGTTACATACTTGGGGGCGCCTCGAATTCCGGTATTTCTGGCGACAAAACACAAGAAAATAATGGTCCCGATCCTACTAAAGATTTTTGGATTGTAAAAATTGACTCATTTGGAAATGTCGAATGGGACAAAACGATTGGAGCGAATGATCAAGAATTATTCTCCTCGATTCAACAAACTATAGATGGAGGATATATTATAGGAGGTTATTCGAGGTCTGATCTTTCAGGAGATAAAACTGAAGATGCATTTATTGGGGGTGTTGAAGGTTATGATTATTGGGTTGTTAAGACAGATTCTTTTGGAACAATTGAATGGGAAAACACGATTGGTGGTAATGGGGATGATTGGCTCAAATCAGTGGAACAAACTTCAGATGGTGGATATATTCTTGGTGGCTATTCAAATTCAGGTATTTCTGGTGATAAAACTGAACCCATAGTTGGTCTTACTTCTGAATTCGACTATTGGGTAATAAAACTCAATGCTTCTGGGAGTATTGTTTGGCAAAATACAATTGGTGGAAATACTGGCGACAATTTAAATTCGATTCAACAAACAATAGACGGTGGATATATTTTGGGAGGCTATTCAGACTCAGGAATATCCGGTGACAAAACTGAAGCAGCAATCGGTTATCATGACTACTGGGTAGTTAAACTGAGTACAATTGGAAATATTCAGTGGCAAAATACAATTGGAGGCTACTCCGATGATTGGTTGTATTCTATTGAACAAACTATTGATGGGGGGTATATTCTTGGAGGAACTTCAAATTCAGGAACTTCTCCTGATAAAACCGACCCTGCAATCGGCGTTTCGGATTATTGGGTTGTTAAATTAAATTCAATTGGTGGTGTTGAATGGGATAATTCAATTGGTTGCAATGGTTATGATGATTTATTTTCCATCGAGCAAACTATTGATAATGGATTCATTCTTGGCGGTTATTCGGAATATGGATTATCAGGGGATAAAACTGAATTAGGAAGTGGTTTTAGAGATTACTGGGTAGTGAAACTACTTCCTGAAGATTGTATACCTAATACATATTATGCCGACACGGACGAAGATGGATATGGCAATATTTTCGAATTAGTTTTAGCTTGCGTTGCGCCCTTAGGATTTATCATAAATAATGAAGATTGTAATGACTTAAATGCAACCATTAATCCAGATGGAATAGAAATTTGTAATGAACTGGATGATGATTGCAATTTCATTATCGATGATGGACTTCCTGTTTATGATTATTACTACGATGGAGATGAAGATGGGTATGGAGATATTCTTTCTGAAATTAATACATGCAATGATTTACCACCGGCTGGATATGTAATTGATAATACTGATTGTGATGATACAGAAGATTTAATTCATGAACCGATAGAATACCACGTAGATTCAGACGGTGATCTTTATGGTAATCTTTTAAGTTCTGATTTTTTCTGTACTATTTTTCCGCCAACTGGCTATGTTACAAATAATCTTGATTGTAACGATGCTAATAATTTAATTAATCCCTTGTCAAATGAAATCTGCAATAATTTAGATGATAATTGTAACACAGAAATTGATGAAGGTCTCCCAACTCAAACATTATTTATAGATGCCGATTTTGATAATTTTGGCAATCCTCTAATTGATTCTATCACTTGCTTTTTTGAAATTGAAGGATATGTTCCTGATAATACTGATTGTGATGATGCAAATCCATTAGTTTATCCGGGTGCTCCTGAAATATTTGATGGGTTGGATAATGATTGCAACCAGTTGGTTGATGAAGGAGTTGCGATTGAAGAAACTATTTCAAATTCAATTATCCTTTATCCAAATCCTGCAAACTCAATATTAAATATCCAATTTGAATCCAACGAACCAGGAACGATAGATGTGATTAATTTAATGGGTGAAATTGTGGCGACGATAAATAAAAATTATCCTGTTACGGAATTAGTGGTAAAGGATTATGCGATGGGGATTTATTTTTTGAGGGTGAATATTGAGCAGCTTGATTTTGGGGTTAAATTTATAAAGGAATAGCTGTCTTTTGATTTATTGATTAAGACTTTCAAAATGAGAACCACCTCCAAAAATTCAATTATTAAATACTCCCACTTTGCAGGTGCGTATCTTCTCATGCACTCAAATGCAATTGCACAAGTAATTTACACCGATATCGAACCTGATATTGTATTAGAAAATGAAATGGATGCTTATAGTATGGATTTGAATAACGATTTAATTAATGATTTCAGTTTTTTAAACAGATCGTATGATTTTGGAGGCTATTGGACAAGCGGTTCTATTTATTATATTTTCTTTAATCATAATGAACGCATTACCGGCAGCGCTTTATTTGAGAATAGTTTTGCTGCAAATACTGAGGATTTTGGTACTACATTCAGCGATCTGATACGTGCATTACCATTCGCACTAGAGGAAGGAGCTATCATTGATGGATCTCTTACTTTTCAACCACACTATCATCAACAACTGGTAATAAAAACAGAATTTGATTTTTCTGGTGAAATTTATTATTACGGTGGGCATTGGTACCCAGAAGTTTTTGACCACTACTTAGGAGTTAAATTTGAGGATGAAGATTCAAATAATCATTATGGCTGGATTCGATGTGACGTAAAAGAATCCGGAAGAATTTTAGTGATAAAAGATTTCGCCTATGAAACTCAGGAAAATTTTCCAATCATTGCCGGAGATACTTCTGGGTATGTAGGCATTGAAAATTATCAAAATAGCTTAAGCGCAACAGTTTATAGTTTTAATAAACAACTTTATATTCATTTAAGCGAATCAACCGATACGGAATTATCGATTTTTGATCTGCAGGGAAAAAAGGTTCTTGACAAACCTCGTTTGTCCAATTTTGAAATAATTCCATTGAATAATTTGCCAACTGGAATTTATATAACGGAATTACGTGCGGGGTTCGATGTATTTAGGGAAAAAATTTCATTATAGCTTGTGACGTTTAAACTCAGCAGCCACTTCACTCCATTAAAAAATAAATTCATCCGTTAAGACGCTGCTGCATTATCAAACATCGACCTCCAGTGTGATCGTCATTCCGGAAATTCCGACGAAGGAGGAATTATCCGGAATCTGTTGCTGGTGTGCAGAATTTTTAATCAGTGGATTATTTCAACCTCATCCACATCCCGAATGAGATTTCGGGTCAAGCCCGGAATGACGGCTTTGGCTGTTGGAGTCCCAGAAATTCCGCAATTCCCAAATTCCGAAATCTCCAATCATTACAACCGCCTCTCCTTATAAATCCTTTTCAACTCCCTGTTCTCCAGAATAATTTCATCCGATCCATTTTTTACCAAATACAATATCACTTTCGCCAGTTCCACTGAGGTGATCATTTGCCCCGGCATTATTATTTTCAGCAAAGGAAAAAGCGGGTAAACAAGCCTATAAGAAAATGGCGCTTTTTCGGGTTTAACGATGGGTTGAATTCCACCCGGACGTGTGATGATGAGTGATGTTAAATTTAATTGCTGCAGCGCATTTTCTGTTTTTCCTTTTTCTCTCGCAAACGTGATGCGGCTTTTTTCTGTTGAGTCAGCACCGCCACCGCTCACAAATAAAAACCTGATCAAAGGATTAGCAGCAATCATTGCATTCGCTGCTGCCAAAGTATAATCATAAGTGATTACATGATATTCTTCTTTTGTTACCCAGGCCTGTGGAATTCCCAGCGCCCAGATACATGCATCGCATTGTTTAAATATTTCTTCCAGGCCGGAATAATTCAAAAAATCAGAATGGATGATCTCATTTATTTTCTGATGTTTGATGGAAAGGGGCCGACGGGTTAAAACAAAAATAGCTTCAATTTCATTTTGCACCAAAGCCTGGCGCACCACTTCAGAACCCACCATGCCTGTAGCACCGGTAATTAATAATTTCATATAGAGATTTAAAAATTGCCGGTAATTAAATTTTATCAATTTAATTAAACCGGCAATATTGAATTAATTATTGCAATTCGGTATCGTGACCACCGCTGTTATCTTTTATCTTCTTTGCTAACTCCTTCATTAATTCAAGTCCCAGTAAACCACTTATCGGACCGTTGGGCGAATCATTCCCTCCTGTTATTAAAACTTCGGGAATTACTTTTACATTATTGATACCGATTGATTCAGTGATTTTTAATTGAGTAAAATTATCTCCTCCCATTGCTTCAACTGCCAGTTTATAGGCTTCAGCATCTGATTTACCTATCGCTAAAATTTTTCCCGCTTCCGCATTTCCTGTTTTTGTAATTCTTTCTGCCTCTGCATCAGCAATGAGTTTTATTTTTTGTGCATCTGCCTCTGCAAGAACACGTATCTTTTCCGCTTCACCATTTGCCAGCAATTTATAACGATCGCTTTCTGCAGTCGACTGAATTCTAATTCCATTAGCATCACCCGTAGCTTTTTTCACGCTTGCATCAGCAATTTTTTCGGCGATCACAACACCCTGATCTGCTTTCACCAATTCTTTTTGCATGTCGGCAACAGCGGTTTCTTTTTCAAGCGTTCTTCTCGTTTCCTGCGCTTTCATCTGTGTATCGTAGGTAACCTTTTGTTCCTCTGCGAGTTTACGGTCGGTAAGTGTTTTCATCAAAGTATCAGGTGGAACAATATCACCAATAAGTGTATCGACACCAAACACGTTATATTGTTCGAGCACGGCACCGATATGCAATTTTGCACTTTCCTGCCGCTCTTTACGCGATTTTAAGAAGTCGATCACATCAGCATCCTGGGCCGAGTTGCGGAAATAATTTCCGATGGTGGGTTCCAGCACCTGTGTAACAAGGTTGGCCATATTACCAAACCTGGCAATCACTTTTGGCGCTTCTGTAGTTGGAATGTGAATGATCTGGGCAACATCCAGGTTGAAAGTAAAACCATCTTTCGACCGCACAGTTATCGTACTCAGGTTTTTATCAAGCATATGCGATTCTGTTCTTGCACTTGCCCAGTTCAAAACGAGGTTGGTAGTGGGAACAACTTCCACTTTCATGATATATGGGTTTATCGGATATTTTCCCGGACCCAGCGGCTCGGCCCAAACTCCTTTTTGGCCTTTGGAAACAATATTGCCATGTTTAAATTCTTTTCCACTGAGGTCAACACCCTCAGCGCCAACATAACTTATTACAACTCCCACATTTCCGATAGGGATCTCTGTCATTTTTACTATTTCCACACGCACAAACCAGGGGTTTAAAAAATACGATCCCGCAAGTATTACCTGCTCCTGCAATCCCTTGTATCCCGAATTAGCTAAAAAGGTATCAGCATCCTGAAAGCGATTATGATCATTAATTATTTTTCCGGCTATCTGACCTTCGTCCAGTGGCTGGCCTTCCATTGTAGTAACTATACCAACCCCATTTTCCGGTACCGATGTCATATCAACGATCTCGATATCAAATAAAAAAGTATTGATACGGTAAGATCCAGGGGCAATAATGGCCGTTTGCCTTCCTTTTCTTCCACCGCTTTCCATGAAAACAATAGCATCCTGAAAAGTATCGCATTCTACTTTTCTTCCAAGTATTCTTCCTGTTTCCAGTTCCATCCCGTCGTTGGCCAACACCAACCCGATCTGGCCGGTTGGAATTACAATAAATGGCTGCATCGTAATTTCATATTGCCATATCCACATCCAGAAATATAATCCGGGGGCCAACGGCTTCGCCTGGTATCCTGCTTCGCCTTTTGTAGCTATAATATGTCCGGCGGGTAATTCCCGGTTGGCGCCAAACAAAACGAATTTCTTTGTAACAAGACCAACCCTGTCCTCAGGAACGATGACCATCCCGAAAAAAAAGCGTAAAATGAATTTATAGAAGATCAAACAAATAAGAACGCCTGCGATCCAGAGTATCCAGACCACGGTTTCGTGATTCAGTGAGTCCATTGTAGTTTATAGTTGATTTGGTGATAGTTAATGACGCCAATTTACTCCCCTTATTTTAAATATTCGGATAATAGGATGAAAACTTTTTTCAGACATCAAAAAGCATTTGTTCATCAGTTAATTTTGCACCAAATTTAAATTTTGGCAAGCGTGAACATCAGAACTAAAACCGACGAAAAATTTGAGGATCGCCATATCGGCCCCCGCCATCATGACGTATCAAAAATGCTGGAATCGATCGGGGTTGATTCAATTGATAGTTTGATTGAACAAACTATTCCCGATAACATACGGCTGAAGCGGGCATTGAATATTGGTCAACCGATGCCGGAGTTTAATTATCTGAAACATCTCCATAAACTCGCTTCAAAAAATAAGGTTTACCGCACATATATTGGTTTGGGCTATAATAATACCATCACGCCGTCGGTGATCAGGAGGAATATTTTTGAAAATCCGGGTTGGTATACGCAATATACTCCTTACCAGGCTGAAATTGCCCAGGGAAGATTGGAAGCTTTATTGAATTTCCAGACCATGATATCCGATCTCACGGGATTTGAGATTGCGAATGCAAGTTTATTGGATGAAGGAACTGCCGCTGCGGAAGCGATGATCATGTTCTTCCACCATAAAAATAAACGGGAAGTGATCGCTGCTAAGTTTTTTGTAAGTGAATTATGTTTTCCTCAAACAATTGATATTTTAAAAAGCAAAGCAGAACCACTTGGTATTCATTTGGAAATTGGCGACCATGCTTCAGTTGAACTCGACGAAAATTATTTCGGTGCGCTGTTGCAATATCCTGCGGGAAATGGAAATGTTCATGATTATCGCCGGTTTATTGATCATGCGCACGATAATCATATTTCTGTAACAACTGCAACTGATCTTTTAGCACTTGCGTTAATTTCATCGCCCGCAGAGCTTGGTGCCGATTGCGCAATTGGAAATTCACAGCGCTTTGGTGTGCCGCTCGGATTTGGCGGACCACATGCCGCTTTTTTTGCTACCCGTGATGAATTTAAAAGAGAAATTCCGGGAAGAATTATTGGCGTGAGTGTCGACCGCGACAACCGGCGTGCATTGCGTATGGCGCTTCAAACCCGCGAGCAACATATTCGCCGCGAAAAAGCAACGAGCAATATTTGTACGGCTCAGGCATTGCTTGCGATCATGGCTGGAATGTATGGTGTTTATCACGGAGCCGAAGGAATTAAAAATATCGCAGAGAAAATACATGGATTAACCTGTTTGCTCAACGATGGAATAAAAAATCTTGGGTTTGAACAAACAAATGAAATATTTTTTGATACACTATATATTAAATGCGGACAATTAAGCGGTTTGGTACACCAGCATGCGATATCGAAACATATTAATTTTTATCATCACCCAAATGGCGATGTTCAAATTTCTCTTGATGAAACAACGGAGTTAGAAGATGTAAGAGACATAATAGAAATATTTGCTGAAGCAAAAGGATCGAACAACGGCAATAAAATTGAATTAGCTGATATTGATGCTATCGATACAAATATTCCTGAACATATGATCAGGAAATCGCAGTACCTAACGCATCCTGTTTTTAATACTTACCATTCAGAAACAGAAATGATGCGCTATATCAAACGACTCGAAAATAAAGATCTTTCTCTCACCACTTCAATGATTCCACTCGGAAGTTGCACAATGAAATTAAATGCTGCCTCTGAATTAATTCCACTCACTTGGCCTGAATTTTCACAAATTCATCCATTTGTTCCTGCAGAACAGGTGGAAGGTTATCTTGAAATTATTAAAGAATTGGAAGACGATCTATGTGAAATAACGCGATTTGAAGGTTGCAGTGTGCAACCAAATTCGGGAGCGCAGGGTGAGTATGCAGGATTAATGGTGATAAGGGCTTATCATATTCAAAATGGTGAACCACATCGCAATAAAGTTTTAATTCCCGCAAGTGCGCATGGAACAAATCCAGCAAGTGCTGTTATGGCGGGTATGGAAGTGATCGTAATAAAGAGTGATGCAGAAGGCCATATTGATGTTGAAGACCTGAAACAAAAAGCTGAAACGCACAAAGATGATCTTTCCGCATTAATGGTTACTTACCCTTCAACGCATGGTGTGTTTGAAGAAACGATCATGCTTATTTGTAATATCATTCATCAGAACGGCGGATTGGTTTATATGGATGGTGCAAATATGAATGCGCAGGTTGGACTCACATCACCAGCAAAAATTGGCGCTGACGTTTGCCACCTGAATTTGCATAAAACATTTTCCATTCCGCACGGTGGTGGCGGTCCCGGTATGGGGCCAATTTGTGTGAATGAAAAGCTCGTTCCTTTTTTACCAGGACATCCATTATTTAAAACCGGTGGTGAAAAAGCGATCTCTGCAATTAATGCTGCACCATTTGGAAGCGCAAGTATATTATTGATCAGCTACGGATATATTAAAATGTTGGGAAGCGAAGGATGCACCAACAGTACCAAAATGGCTATATTAAATGCGAATTATTTAAAAACAAAACTTGAAGATCATTTTGATATACTTTTTGTGAGTAAAAGCGGAAGAGTAGCTCATGAATTTATCATTGATTTTAGAAAATGGAAAAATACCATCGGGCTGGAAGTGGAAGATGTTGCGAAGCGATTAATGGATTATGGATTTCATGCACCAACAGTTTCATTTCCTGTTGCCGGAACATTAATGATAGAACCAACAGAAAGTGAAAGCAAAGAAGAACTCGACAGGTTTATTGAAGCGATGATAGGTATTAGAAATGAGATCGCTGAAATTGAAAATGGTATTGCCGACAAAACGGATAATGTATTAAAAAATGCTCCGCATACTGTTCACGATATCATAACCGATAACTGGCAACATAATTATTCAAGAGAAAAAGCGGTTTATCCTGCGCAATATTTAATGGACAGAAAATTCTGGCCAAGTGTGAGCAGGATAAATAATACGTATGGCGACAGAAATTTAATTTGTACTTGTCCGCCTGTGGAAGCTTATGCTGTTGAAACCTGATATTATTAAATAATTTTTTTAAATAACACTATTACTATGAGAACCACACTGATCATTTTTATTTCTGTTCTGCTTTTAATTCCTCAAATAACGAAGGCCCAATTCATTGTATCTGGTGGCATGACCAATGGACTTGCAATAAGCAGCGTATCATATCCTGCTTATGAAGATATTCCGAATAAAGTATTTACCGGTTTATATGGTGAGATCGGATATGAAGGAATATCTGGCGATATCACTTTAAAACTCGGCACTTCAATTCCAAGAAATTATAGCGTTACCTATGATGATGTTGACTGGGATGGAACAATTACAAATGTAACTCAGGAAACCAGGGTTGGAATGAATACACTTGGTTTGTCGGGCAGGTATTTGATTGTAGGTGGAAATGGGAGTGATTTTATTTTTCACATCGTTTCCGGTATCGAAATGGCCTGGTTTCCCGTAACTGAAGAATATATTACTGCCGATGGATCGGAGGAGGTTAAACAGATCATTAATGCTATAAGAGGTGCCGGCGGGTTGGGATTTCAGATAGAGGTACAGAATTTTTATGTGGTTACCGATCTGCTTTATAAATATCCCTTCCTGAGTTTTACTGATATTTTTACAGTTGGTGCCGAGGTGCCTGATTCACCATTTTTTTGTGCAAACATTGGTATAAAATTCTATCTCGATGAGATTTTTGGGAATAAAACCGAGGATAATTATATCCGTGAATGATCACATTTAATTAATTGAAAAAGATTATTTAAAATTGAACAAAATTATTTAAGATTGAGCCTGTCTGCCGGCGGCGCCAGGCAGGCAAAATTGAACAAGATTAAACCCAATTACACCAACGAACACTTGAACACTTGAACACGTTAACACCTATACACCTATACACCTATACACCCACACATTTGAACACTTTTTGAACTTCAAATATTTTATATGAATAAAGGTCCGATATCAAAATTCATTGAACACCACTACCGTCATTTTAATGCTGCTGCTTTAATGGACGCTGCAAAAGGGTACGAAACACATTTACTTGAAGGTGGCAAGATGATGATAACGCTTGCGGGTGCAATGAGTACCGGCGAATTGGGAATTTCACTTGCAGAAATGATCCGCCAGGGAAAGGTGGATATTATCAGTTGCACCGGTGCAAATCTTGAAGAAGATATCATGAACCTCGTTGCGCATAATCACTATAAAAGAATACCGAATTACCGCGATCTTACCCCGGAACAGGAATGGGAATTATTGGGAGAAGGCCTCAACCGTGTAACCGATACCTGCATTCCTGAAGAGCATGCATTCAGAACTATTCAGCAGCACATTTATAAAATATGGAAGGATGCGAACGACAATAATGAAAGATATTTTCCGCACGAATACATGTATAAATTACTGCTGAGTGGTGTAATGAAAAAAGATTACCAGATCGACCCGAAAGACAGTTGGATGATTGCAGCAGCCGAAAGAAATTTGCCGATAATTGTTCCGGGATGGGAAGACAGCACCATGGGAAATATTTTTGCATCCTATTGTATTAAAAAAGAGCTGGTGCCGCAAACAATGAAAAGCGGAATTGAATATATGATCATATTAAGTGAGTGGTATAGAAATAATTCTTCGGGAAAGGGTGTTGGATTTTTTCAGATCGGTGGTGGAATAGCCGGCGATTTTCCGATTTGTGTTGTGCCGATGATGTATCAGGACCTTGAATGGCACGACGTTCCTTTCTGGAGTTATTTTTGCCAGATCTCTGATTCCACAACATCTTACGGCAGTTATTCGGGTGCAGTTCCAAATGAAAAAATAACCTGGGGCAAACTCGATATTAAAACACCAAAATTTATTGTTGAAAGCGATGCGACAATTGTGGCACCATTAATTTTTGCCTGGGTGCTGGGTTGGTAAATACAAGGCACGCCGATGCCACGGATACGGCTGATTTACGCTGATTAATAACCAATATAAAAAAACTGATTTCCGATTGCGGCAGCGTCTCACCGGTTTGTTTATTTTCATTTGAAGTGAAGACACTGCCGGGGCGCTTTTGCTATCGCAGTTTTTGCTGCAGGTTGTTTCAGAGATCACCCTTATTTCTCATCTTCAGCAAGAATAAAATCAAGTGGATTGGCGAGAACGCCAACCGCGAACAAAAACCCAGCTCGGACAGAAATTAATTTGAAATTGAATAACTCAATCCTATTCCGAATACCTCTTTGATTTGTGTTTTTGGACCGGCGCCAATTATTTCATCGTTTTCATTATATGTTGGAATAACAATGTCGTGATCGTATAATATCTGAACAAACAAAGTAGTTGCCAGGTATTTGCCCACTTTAAGATTTAAATTATTCTGAAAGTCAACATCAATATTTCCCCGGTGTTCTGTTATGGGGTCGGTATAATTATCAAATAAAACCAGTTTTGATGTGAACGATCCGTTTGGTCCCACAGCAGTATTCAGTGAGGCAATCACCATTGCTCCAAATTCAGAACGCACCGACTCGCCAATTTTTACTCCATACCTGTTTTTTAAATTCACGGTGTCGGCAATGTTATTTGAAATTTCGTCAGCTAAAACAAAGGTGAATTTTCCTGTTGCCGGAGAAAGAAATAAGGAGAATTTTTCATTAGGCTTCCAGTCGAGACCCAGGGCTGCGGTTAAATAACCCGGCGCCATGAATTTTGAGATCGGAACCAGGGCTTCCGGATCAGTTAAATAGTCGTAACCTGCCGTAAATTGCGTAATAAAATTTAATAAGGCGCTATAATAGAATTTATCGAATGCATAGCGGCCATATTTGCTGTTGAGTTCAATACGGTCCTCATTTTTTCGAACATCCTGATAATTATTGGCGGTGATCATTCCATAATTCATGCTTAATGAATTATCCCAGGTTGTTTTATCCTTATTATAATTAGCATAAAAATTTGTAAGCAGGGTGGAAGATAAATTGCTTTCGCCACCGGCTGCCCAATTAGTGAGTGAAGTTTGATTAAAATTGAGGATCGCTCCACCTCCTTTTTTCCAGCTGGTATCAATTGCTATATCTGTTTGCGAAAAAGTAATTGCTGTAAAAATGAGGAAAGAAAAAAGCGAAATTATTTTTTTCATAAACCCAGTGATTATTCCGGTTATTATCGATTATTTATTTTTTAAGAAGGTCCCTGATCTCCATAAGAAGTAATTCTTCTTTTGTTGGAGCAGGAGGAGCTGCAGGTGCGGCTACTTCTTTTCTCTTCATTGCATTGATTGCTTTAACAACCATAAACATCACAAATGCAACTATAATAAAATAAATCACGGCAGAAATAAATGTTCCGTACATGATCTCGATCGGGGCTTTTGTTACAACACCCGCAGCGTCGGTTTCACCTCCACGTAATGTGATCTTCCATGTTGAAAAATCTTTGCCCGCTATCAAACTTACCAGCGGCATAACGATTCCGCTTATAAATGAGGTGGTTACTGCTGTAAATGCTGCACCCATCACAAAACCGACGGCGAGGTCTATAAGGTTGCCTTTCATGGCAAAATCCTTAAATTCTTTCATCATGCCCATAATAGTAAATTTTTAGATTAAATCAATTAGTTCTATACAATACTAACTGTAATTCCAGCAAATTCAAATATAAATATGTGCAAAAGTTGATGGCTTAACCGACTTTCACCGCATGCTTTTCCCGTATCATTTCAATATGCTCTATTCCGTCGAGGAGGTAAGTGCTTCCTGAGGATTCAAACCCGAAGGCAGTATAAAATTTTTCGAGATAGTATTGGGCTTCTATTCTTATAGGAACTGCTCCCTGTTTATCAATGATATAGTTGATCGCTTTTTCCATAAGCAATTTCCCGAGCCCCTGGTTTCGGGTATCAGGATGTGTGGCCACCCTGCCGATCGAGATCTCAGGATAAGCAGAACCCGCTTGTAGTATTCGGCAGTAGGCCATTACTTTTCCGGCATCGTCAACACCAAAAATATGGTCGCCAAACTGGTCCTTTCCATCCACATCGAGGTAAACGCAATTTTGTTCAACGGCAAATACCTCCTGTCGTAACCTGAGGATACCATATAATTCAAAAACATTTAGCTGGTGAAAACTCTTGATCTTCCAAAACAAATTCTCCATAATTGTAAGTAACAAAACGTATAACGCTATTAAATTAAAAAAGGTTGTCGCAAGGGAGTGCAATTTTCTTACTTTAATTCCGTATAATGAAACCCTGATGAACAGGAAAAAGTGGATTCTGTTATTTTCTGTTCAATTTTCAGGAATACCCGCTATCCCCTGATAATATTTTTTTCATTGTTAAAAAACCGAACACTTACAAAAAGTGCAATTGCAGCATATGTAAATAATGCGATATATGTCACAATGAGCGGACCGATCTCAATATTCCCGGAAATTATTTGTTTTGCACCAAGTGAAACATTTAAAATTGGAATAAGCGCCGTTTTATAATCGAGAACTACTCCGGGGAGCATTCCAAAAATACTTGGGAATACAATAAATATCATCAGCGGTGTGATCATACTCTGTGCTTCCTTAAATGATTTTGCATAAATGGATAACATTAATGTAATTGCAGCAAAGAAAATATTTAATGGAAGCAATATCACCAGCATTAAAATAATTGAACCGGGTTCTATAATTCCATTTAAAAGTGAGGATATCTGCATTGAATCACCCGACGAGGCATCGCCACCCACCATTTGAGCAGAAAGAATTAATCCTGCTATGCTGGCCATTGCCGAAATAAAACCACTTAAGGCAACCGTTAATAATTTGCCTAAATATATCTCCATTCGGCTGGCAGACGATACCAGCAATGTTTCAAGGGAGCCCCGCTCTTTCTCGCCGGCAGCAAGGTCTATGGCGGGATACATGCATCCCACCATGCAAAAAATAATAAAGAAATAGGGTAATATTCCGCCCACAATGCTTCCCAGTTGCTCGCGTGAAGTGGCAAGATTTCTTGCGACACTTTTTGCAGGCTCAAGAATGGTTTCAGAAACTTTTATTTCGGTTAATTTATTTTTAATAAGTTGCTGCTGATATGCATAATTTATGTTTTCAATTAACCCGATCTCAAATTCATTATTGGTGGATGTATAGAAATATTTAAATTCTGTAGGTTCTAATTTCGCTATTGAAGAATCATAACCTTCGGGAAAAAAATATGCCGCATCAATGCTATCGCTCAGAATTAATTCTTTGGCAATTGTAGTATCAGCAAGTTCAACTACCATTGCATTTGGCATTTGTGCAATAAAGCGCTCAAAATTTTCTTCGTTTCCATTTTGTATTAAACCAATGCGCAAAATTTCCTGCACTGCTTTTTCAGATTGCGAGGTCATATATTTCGAAATACCTACAAACAAAGTGGGGTATACAACAAGCGGAATGATCAGCATCACAGTTAATGTCCTCCGGTCGCGGGTAATATCTCTTAGTTCTTTTCTGAATATGGTGAAAACATTTTTCATAGCTAAATACTTTAATTAATTGGAATAACTGAGGTCATGTTCCTGGGCAAGGCGAATGAATTCATCCTCCATAGTAGCCTCACGCATCTTATTTTTAAAATCGGTGAATAAGCCACTATAAATAAGATCACCACGGTGAATGATGGCCAGGTCATCAGCCAGCATATTTACTTCGCTCATGATATGCGTTGAAAAAATTATTGTCTTATTATTTTTTTTACATGTTCTTATTAATTCAATGATACTTTTAGCTGCAATTACATCAAGGCCTGCCGTGGGTTCATCAAAAACAATAACCTGTGGATCGTGTATCATAGTTCTTGCTATCGACACCTTTTGTTTCATACCGGTTGAAAATTTTCCCACCCTGCGGTGAGCAAAATCATTTATTCCCAGCAATTCAAATAATTCCTTTTTGCGTTCATTGATCCTTGCAGGTTCCATTCCGTTGAGCCTGCCGAAATAATCGATTGTTTCGTCGGGGGTAAGCCTGTCGTATAAACCGGTGGAGCCGGTAAGAAATCCCAGTCGCCGGCGCACGTCCATGCCATTTTTAACGGTATCGAAGCCATCCACCGTTATGGTTCCCTGTGTTGGTTTTAAGATTGTGGCGATCATGCGTAGGGTGGTTGTTTTTCCTGCGCCATTCGGCCCCAGGAGGGTAAAAACACGCCCGGGCTGACAGGTAAAAGAAATATTTTTTACCGCATCAACGGTTGATCCTTTCAAATCGGATCCCATTTCTTTTTTTTGTTTTTTACTTAGGGAAAATGTTTTTGAGAGTTGGTTTATTTCGATCATGGCCTCAATTTATTTTGCTGTCATTTTATGGAGTGGCAAAGGTAGATGAAGAAAATTCAATTTTTTATGCGAGTTTATTTTGCTGGTCATATGGCTTTTAATGAATACCCTTTCTTCCTCAGCAATTCAAGAACGCCATTTTCACCGGGCAAGTGGCCGGCGCCCACAGCAATAAAGGTTGATTTTAATTGTATTAAATTTTCGATTACCGGGATCCAGTTTTTATTTCTACCCGAAATGAGGAGTGATTCATATTTATATTCGATAGTTGATTTCATGAGCTTTGAAATCAAGGTCAGATCTTCAATTTTGTATGCATCAATAAGTTGCATCCATAATTCACCATAATCGCCAGAGGAATCAATTTCCTCTAATATCCAGTCAATTTGTTCCGAATATGGAATGGTATCGAATAAATTCAACTGGTCTTCTACAAGTTCCAATCCTTTAATAGGTTTATGTGCCGTGATCGACTTTGTTAAAAAATATTCCTCATATGAAGCGGTTTCACCTTCCATGGTTTCCATCATCATTAATTGCTCTAAAACAAATGGTTTTTGACCGGCGAACATTTCAATATCCATGTCAAGCGAATCTTTTAAATATTTTTTTATTTTTTCATATTCGTCCGGTGAACAGAAATCGGAGAGTTTTTTATCCGGAGGAAGAACCATCCATGACTGCACTTTTCCTATTGCGCTTAGATCGTCCATTTTGATCTCAAACGCAACCTGTTCAGAAACCGCGAATACAGAATCAATTTCTTTTCTGATCGAAAAATCTTCCCGGTCCATTATATGAATGGTGCCATATAAATAAGATGGTACCAACAAACCATTTCCCGATATCTCCCACAACAATGAATTTGTTTTTGTTTGTGCAAAATCCTGAAAGGTTTGCAACAACAACAATATAATTAAATACGTACTTTTTGCCGGGCTCATTTTTTTAATAAATATTTTTCCAGGAACTGTTCCATCGCATTATAAAATTCAAAACGATTTTCTTCATTTGAAAATCCATGCCCTTCATTTTCTTTCACCATATATTCCACTTCTATTCCTTTTTCACGAAGAGCGTTAACGATCTGGTCTGATTCTGATTTTTTCACCCTCGGATCCATGGCACCCTGTGCAACAAATAATGGGGCTTTGATTTTATCTATATGAAATAACGGAGTTGATTCAGATAACAATTCTTTATCTGATTCGGGATTACCTACCATTTCATACATCATTTCGAGGTAGGGTTCCCAGTATGGCGGAATTGTTTCCATAAATGTAAATAAATTGCTCACCCCAACATAATCAACACCGCAGGCATAGAGTTCGGGAGTAAATGTCAATCCGGCAAGCACGGCATATCCGCCATAACTCGCACCATAAATTCCAATTTTATTTTTATCTGCAATTCCCTGTTCAATTAAATAATGCACACCATCTGAAATATCGTTCTGCATATTTTTTCCCCATTGCTTAAATCCGGCTTCCATAAATTTTTTCCCATAACCGGTTGATCCCCTGAAATTCATTTGTAAAACAGCATAACCGCGATTGGCTAAAAATTGAACTTCAGGATTTAAAAACCAGCTGTCTCTTGCCCAAGGACCTCCATGAGGATTAATAACTACAGGAAGATTCTTGCCGTCACTTCCAACAGGAAGTGTTAAATAACCATTTATAGTGAGTCCATCTCTTGATTTATAACTTACAGGTTTAATTTGAGCCAGATCCTCTTCCTTCAACCATGGAC
>JBIOHA010000026.1:0-16875 GCA_044448625.1 Chitinophagales bacterium
TCATAATATTTTTTTAATCCTATAGAATCAGTAGAACCTTTCGACCATATTTTTTTCTCAAGCATCGCAAACAATGGAAGGCCATCGCGGTATTCCTGCAGCAATCTTTTAAAATCAATATTGCGTTCGGCGAGATCATATTCAATTAATGCCTGTTCCTGTGCAAGGATATAGAGCTTATTATATTTTTCTTCAATATTTCTGTCGCGGCTGGTACGCTGATTAATATCAATATATGAAGCCATGTCAGCCTGAGTGAAAGTTTTATTACCGATAGTGAACATCGTTTTATTCATTCCGGCAGCTTTGCTCATCGACCAGTTATTTTTTATAAAACTTGAATCAAGCAACATCAGCATTTCTTTTTTTGCATCGGCATTTTCTGTAAATCCATATTTCTTTTTAGCGTTGTTTACAAACTCGGTACGGAGTTCTTTATATTGCGGTGAGCGCTCTACTTTTCCTTTTAACTCGTCTCTCATTTCTTCAAAACTGCCATTCGATTTTTTCTCAACAAGCTTAATAATATGGAAGCCATATGAAGTTTGAACCGGTGCAGAGAGGTCGCCGGGATTTTTTAAAGCAAATGCTGCTTCTTGAAACGGCAACACCATTTTACCGGTGCTGAAAGGTTCAAGTTTTCCTCCTGCCGATGAACTCATTTTATCATCAGAATATTTCTGGGCCATTTCTTCAAACGAAGCTCCTCCCTTCAACACTGTCAAAATGCTGTCGGCTTTCATTTGGGCTCTTTTTACATCTTCAGGTTTTGGGTCTTTTGGGGTTTTGATCAGGATATGTTCAACTGTAACTATTCCTGAACTTGGCCGCTCTTTTACCACCTTCAAAACATGGTAACCATATTTTGTTTTAATTATTGGAGAGAGTGTTCCTACAGGTGTGTCGAATGCAGCATTTTCAAAAACGACATCTGGGATCTGCCCAGCTGTTACCCAGCCAACCAAACCCGGATCGGCGGGATTGCTCTGATCTGTTGAAAGCTCAAGTGCTACTTTGCTGAAATCCTCTCCTTTCATCAACCTTTCTCTTGCAAGCATTACTTTTTTCAGGGGAGCTGAAGTATCGGCTTCGGGCCGGGTATCGTAAGCAACCATAATGTGATAAACAAGCCTTTCCGACTGCATGCGGTTATACATTTTAAGTGCTGCAGGTTCTAAAACCTCTTTATCAAAATTGGATTTAATAAGCTGATCGCCGTATTTCTGAAGCTCTTCCCGTACTTTTTCAGTGGTGTCGATCTTTTCAGCCCTTGCCTCGGTTACTTTTAGTTTGAAGTTTACATAGAGGTCGAGGTATTCATTCAGGCTCTCTTTTGAGTAGTCGTTCTGTTTGTCGGGGTTGTTCTTTTTATAAACATAAAGGAACTCTTCCTTGGTAACAGGCTGGCCATTTACGGTAAATAATATATCGTTACCGTGGTCTGACTTACCGTTTTGTGCATTCATAGAGGTAATAGAAACCAATCCGATCAAAAGCAATAGTGTCTTGAAAATATTCATTTTCATATGTGGTTGATTAATTTAATTGATAATATGATGTTAAAAAAGATTGCAAAGCTAACTATAATTGGGTTTTGAACAACATTCCGGGCCGAATTAATTGAATGGGTAAAATGGTGTTCTTTTCATCTTTATTGGTCAGCGCCAAATCAGCAAAAATCATGCGGTTTCAAAAAAGATAAACTATTAACTTTGAGCCTTAACAAAAATTAAAATATGTCGATTGCAAAAAACAAAGTGGTTTCCCTTACCTATGAGTTAAGAGAGGATGATTTGAGCGGTGATCTTATTGAAAAAGTGAATGCAGATCACCCGTTTACATTCCTGTTTGGAGCAGGGGGATTATTACCCGAGTTTGAATCAAATCTTGAAGGCAAAATTGTCGGATCGGTCTTCGAATTTAAGATCGGAGCGGCAAACGCCTATGGTGAAGTGGATGAGTCCGCACTTGAATATGTTCCTAAAGATATTTTTATGATCGACGGCCATGTTGCCGAAGATCTTTTGCAGATAGATAAAGTGATCAATCTTCGCGACCAGGGTGGTAACCTCATCCGCGCAAGGGTGGTTGAAATAGGCGAAGCTGAGGTGTTGTTGGATTTTAATCATCCGCTCGCGGGGGTAAACCTTTTTTTCAAGGGGGAGATACTCGATGTTCGGGAAGCATCACCTGAAGAAATTGAACATGGCCATGTGCATGGCGAGGGTGGACATCATCATTGAGAAATTCAGAATGCGAAATGTGCAAAAATGCGAAATTGGGGAGTGTCAGTTGGCAGTCGCAGTCTCAGTTGGCAGTCTCAGTTGGCAGTGGGCAGTTGAATATGCGATGTTTAGCATCCAGCATCCAGCATCCAGCATCCAGCATCCAGCATCCAGCATCCAGCATCCAGTATCCAGCATCCAGCATCCAGCATCCAGCATCCAGCAACCATCATCCAGCATCCAGTATCCAGCATCCAGCATCCATCATCCAGTATCCAGTATCCAGCATCCAGCATCCAGCATCCAGCATCGGCTGTTCATCCTTGCTCCTTGTTCCAGGAATCACAAACTCACCGTCCTTCCCCCATCTACCGGTAAATTGATACCATTGATATAAGCGGCGGCTGGACTTGCAAGAAAAGCAACGGCATTTGCAATTTCATATGCTTCGGCAAACCTTTTCATGGGTATTTCTTCCATCATTTTATTTTCAACCTCAGAGATCTCCGTTCCTGTATTGGTGGCGTTGTTCTTTATAATGGAATTTAGCCTTTCTGTTCTGGTGCCTCCGGGCAAAACATTATTTACGGTGATATTATATTTCCCAACTTCTCCGGCAAGTGTTTTCGCCCAGTTGGCTACAGCAGCTCTAATCGTGTTGGAAACACCGAGATTGGGAATTGGTGTTTTAACCGAGGTGCTGATGATGTTAATGATGCGGCCGTATTTTGCTTCGATCATTCCGGGTATAAGCGATGTTGCCAAAATATGGTTGCAGATAAGGTGCGCATTAAATGTTTTAAGAAATTGGTCTTCGGTAGCATCAAGAATTTTTCCTGCTGCAGGTCCGCCCGTGTTGTTTACTAAAATGTGAACCGGTTTCCTGTAATCTTTAATGAATTGTTGCAGGGAGGATTTTAATGATGCGGGATCGGAAAAATCGGCAACGATGAAGCTATGTTTTTGCCCTCCTGCCTTAGGAAGTTCTGCCAGTGTTGTTCTTAATTTGTCGATATCCCTCGATACTAAAATAATTTCTGCTCCGGCGCTGGCAAGTTCAATTGCACTTGCTTTACCTATTCCCTGTGTACTTCCGCAAACCAGGGCCGACATATTATTCAAACTGATATTCATTATTCTTTATAAATTTACTTCTCTATTTGAGTGATATTTTACAAAATTAAAAATCAAAGATATGACAGTAGCAGCACCTTTTAATCTGAAAAAATGGATAGATGAAAACAGGCATTTATTAAAACCTCCGGTAGGAAATCAGCAGGTGTATAAAGCCAATGAAGATTTCATTGTAATGGTTGTTGGCGGACCCAACGCACGGAAAGATTATCATTTTGAAGATGGTGAAGAATTATTTTACCAGTTGGAAGGGGATATTTCGGTTTGGATTCAGGAAAATGGCGCTGCAAAAGAAATGGTGATAAAAGAAGGCGATATGTTTTTATTGCCGCCCAATGTTCCGCATTCACCCCGACGTCCTGCAAATACGATTGGCCTTGTAATTGAACGCTACCGCGAAGAAAAAGAATTTGACAAATGCATGTGGTTCTGCGAAAATTGCAACAATAAATTGCATGAAGAAGAATTCCCGCTCGCCGATATAGTAACGCAGTTACCACAAATACTAAATACTTTTTATGCAAATGAAGCATTAAGAACATGCAAAAATTGTGGTGCAGTGATGCAGCCGCCGGTAGCGATGAGTTGAGCTGAGAAAGCAGAACGCGGATGACGCGGATTGGGCGGATTAAAATGGATTTTTTATTTGATATATTAAAATTTGATTGAAATGAATGAGGGAGAAATTTTAATAGTTGAAGATAATTTATTGCATAGCGACTTAACATGGAAAATTATCAAAGCATTTTTTACAGTTTATAATTCTCTGGGTTATGGCTTTCTCGAAAAAGTTTATGAAAATGCAATGGTGATCGAGCTCAGAAACATGGGATTAAAAGTTGATCAGCAACAATCAATTATTGTTTATTATGAAAATATTCCCGTAGGATATTATAAGAGTGATATCGAGGTTGAAGGTTGTGTTATCATAGAAAATAAATGCTCTGAGGAATTATGTGAAGAGGATGAATACCAGTTAATCAACTATTTAAAGGCCACAAAAATGGAAGTTGGATTATTGCTAAATTTTGGAAAACGACCTAAATTCAAAAGAAAAATATTTAAAAACGAAAACAAACATCCCTAATTTTAAAATTCATTATTTAAATCTGCGTAAATCCGCCTGATCCGCGTCATCTGCGTTCCTGTATTTTAACACCGTTTCACGCAAAGACGCAAAGGGCAAAGAGCGCAAAGAAAATTTAATTCAAGATCCGTTTTAATCCGCCTGATCCGCGTCATCCGCGTTCCTGAATTGATTGTCATTAAATGAAAAATCGTATTAATAAAATGAATAACCTTAATCATATAACATATTATAAATAAATCTGCGTATATCCGCCTGATCCGCGTCATCTGCGTCCCTGTATTTCATTTATGTTAAAAATCGACATCCATACCCATATCATCCCCGAACACCTCCCGAAATGGAGTGAGAAATTTTTTGATTCGCGATATATTCATCTCGATCATTATTGCCCGGGATGCGCAAAGATGATGCAGGGGGATAAATTTTTTCGCGAAATAAAATCGAATACCTGGAATGGTGCAGTGCGCATAGAAGATTGTGATCAAACCGGTGTTGATGTGCAGGTGCTAAGCGCAATTCCGGTGATGTTTCATTATTGGGAAAAAAATGCTTCCAACGCTTTGGAAACCTCCCGTTTTCAAAATGATTTTATTGCAGAAGTAGTGTCGAGGCACCCCAAAAGATTTATAGGATTAGGGACAGTGCCATTGCAGGATCCCGACCTTTCAATAAAAGAAATGGAACGCTGCCTGAATGAATTGGGAATGGCAGGTATTGAAATTGGAAGTCATGTAAACGACTGGAATTTAAATGCTGTAGAATTATTTCCATTTTTTGAAGCAGCAGAAAAATTAAATGCAGCAATATTTGTCCATCCATGGGATATGATGGGAAAAGATAAAATGAATAAATACTGGTTGCCCTGGCTGGTGGGAATGCCGGCCGAAACCTCGCTGGCCATTTGTTCGATGATATTCGGCGGCCTATTTGAAAAGTTACCCAAATTAAAAGTTGCATTCGCTCATGGCGGCGGAAGTTTTCCCTCAACAATTGGAAGAATAGAACATGGATTTAATGTACGGCCCGATCTGGTTGCCATCGACAATAATGTAAACCCAAGAAATTACCTTGATAAATTTTATCTCGATACATTGGTACATGATCCAATAATGCTTAAATATTTAATTGATGTTTTTGGTGAAAACCAACTTGCCCTGGGAAGCGATTATCCGTTTCCGCTCGGAGAACATCATCCCGGGAAATTGATTGAAGAAATAGATCTTGAAAATCGGGTGAAAGAACGATTGTTGAATGGCACCGCACTTGAATGGTTAAACAAAACTGAGGAACAATTTAAATAATATCAGGATTGGTAATTCTGTATCCTTCCACCTGCAGTCATATTTAAATTCGCCGGATATCCAAAGATCGTTTATTCAAATAATCAATGGTTGTTTACTGCATGCATCATCTTCCAATATTCATGTATCATCCGCACCTGGTTATAAGAATAGTCAGAGCCAAGTTTTTGGCGAACATCGTTTATTGATTCAACAGAAGGGTCGTCAAATATTTGCAGGATCATATTTATTCTTTCATCAGAATAGATGTCGTAAATATTTATTTCACCTGTGGCAACATAGCGGGATAGGTGGCTCTCGATGGTGCTGAGCGCCAATCCTCTTTTCTCTGCTATCTCACCAATATTCAATCCTTCTCTGAATAAACCCAGCGTTGTTCTATACGTCTCACCAACCTCCTGGCCGCCGCTTACCCTTTTGGTTACAGATTTTATTTCTGGTATAAATTGTAAATAATAGTTTTTGTCTTTAATGAAAACAAGGTCGCCGTAGCTGGTATCATTTAAATGCCTGATAAAATTACTTAAGGCATTAATTAATTCGTTTACATGCTTTGTATATTTTCTCACCTTTGCAGCATATTGCAGCGATGATAAATGATTAGCTAAAGGATGGAGGAGGTCGTTTGAAATATTCTGCATCATCCATATAATTCCTTTGGTAACTCTTTCTTCTATTGTTGGGAGATGCGGATCATCACCCAGCATCGCCTGCAATTGGATCTTAAATTTCTCAGTTACCACGTATTGCTGCTTTGCTTTATTGTTTAGTTCTCTTGCTAAGATTACTGCACCTTTTATATCGGGTAATTTCTTGTTCGGAACAAATGCGACAAATTCTTCCAGTAATTTAATGATATGCGCATAATTAAAAGTGCCTATGAGTTGATTATCGAGATATTTTTTCTTTTCCGTAATTAGTACTTCTTCAAGTATTTCCATTTTCGATTCCTGTGCTGAGAATTCAACGATGCGTTCATCTGTGGAAATTACACCGGGATAAATTTTTGACAATAACACCATTCCTTCTAAAGTAGCACAACGGCTGAGGGCAACGTATACCTGCCCGGCTGCAAACGACTGCCCTGCATCAATTATCACCTTCGTAAAGGTTAAGCCCTGGCTTTTGTGAATGGTAATTGCCCATGCAAGACGCACGGGATATTGTGTGAATTTGCCGAGTGTTTCTTCTTCAATAATATTTTTTTCTTTATTAAATGTGTAGCGAATATTTTCCCAGGTTTCCTTTTTCAATTCAAATTCCGTCCCATCATCCTGCATGGTTACTATGATCGAATCTTTCAAAACTTTTTTTACTGTGGCGATCTTACCGTTATAATATTTTCTTTCTTCACCGGTATCATTTTTTATGAACATCACCTGTGCTCCGGCTTTCAGCACGAGGTTCTGTTCGGTGGGTAAAGCCTTGTCGGAAAATTCACCTTCAATATCCCCTTTGAATATAAATTCAGGGCCACTTAATTTCTTTAATTCGTCGGCGTTTATTTTATCCGCTTTGTAATTATGTGTGCTGATAGTAATAAAATAATCGTCCGGCGTAGACTTGTAATTCGGAATATACCTGCTGTGCAGCAACTCATAATCATGATCGGATACAGAATTATTGCGCACATTATTCAACAAATCAATAAAATGCTGCTCATTCTGACGATAGATCTTTTTAAGTTCGATATTCACCAAATTAATTTCCCTGATAACATGTGCGTCAAAAAAGAAAGGGCTGTTATAATGTTCTTTTAAAATTCTCCATTCTTCATCAGGTGCAACCGGTGGCAACTGGTACATATCGCCAATAAATAAAACCTGCACGCCGCCAAAAGGAATATTATTTTTTCTTACATGCCTTAATATCGTATCGATCGCATCAAGTTTATCGCAACGCAGCATACTCACTTCATCTATCACCAGCAATTGCAGCTCTTCCATTACTTCCCTTTTGCTGCCACTCAATTGTATTTTGCTGAATAAATTATGTTTATCAGCAACATGTGTATTCATTCCAAAACCGCTTTTAACCGGTATAAACGGTTCGAACGGCAGTTGAAAAAATGAATGCATAGTAACACCACCGGCATTTATTGCAGCAACCCCGGTGGGTGCCACAACCGAAATGTTTTTTCTCGTGGTGTCTTTGATGAATTTTAAAAAAGTGGTTTTGCCGGTTCCGGCTTTTCCAGTTAAAAAAATGTGCTGTGAAGTGTAATTTACCAGATCAGAAGCAATGCGAAATGTTGCGTTGGTGACGTCAGGATTTTGCATACTAATAGTTTTAAAGGATAAACAAATAGGTGCCAAACTTACAAAAGAAATGAGAAATGAGAAATGAGTGATGAGTGATGAGTGATGAGTACAGCTGTTCGTAAGGATATTATTATATTAAGATTCGAAGGGAGAAGAATTGGAGATTCGAAGGGAGAAGAATTGAAGATTCGAAGGGAGAATCCTTCTATTCTTAACCTGGTACGAAAAAATTTCATCCGGGCTGGCTTCGAATCTTTTATATATCAATTTTTACCTTTGTTGGCATGACAGAACAATTTCCTGACTGGAAGAATGATTTAAAATTTGCGCAGGACCTCGATGCCCGTGACCCGTTGAACATTTACAGGAATGAATTTTATATTCCTCAATTTAAGGGAAGGGATGCCATTTACTTTACCGGCAACTCACTCGGTTTACAGCCAAAAACAACAAGGGGATATATCGAACAGGAATTAAAAGATTGGGAAACTTTAGGAGTTGAAGGCCATCTCGATGCAAAAAACCCATGGCTTTATTACCATCATTTTCTTGAAAAACAAACAGCCGCACTGGTAGGAGCAAAACCGGTGGAGGTAGTAGTAATGAACACGCTTACTGTTAACCTGAATTTGCTCATGATCAGTTTTTACCGGCCAACTAAAACACGGTTTAAAATAATGATGGAATACATGGCCTTTCCATCTGATCAATACGCCGTGGAAAATCAAGTAAAATTTCATGGTTTCGATCCTCATGAAGCGATAATTGAATTAACACCGCGAACCGGAGAATATACTTTGCGCACAGAAGATATTATTCAGAAAATAGAAGAAAATAAAAATGAACTTGCCCTGATCATGCTGGGGGGTGTAAATTACTATACCGGTCAATTATTTAATATGGAAGCAATAACTGCAGCAGCAAAAAATGCTTCTACAGAAATTAATGTGGGTTATGATCTTGCACATGCTGCAGGAAATGTGGAATTGGTTCTACACAATTGGGGAGTTGATTTTGGATTATGGTGCGGATACAAATATTTAAATAGTGGCCCCGGCGGAGTAAGTGGCGTTTTCATTCACGAAAAACATGCAAACAATAATTCCCTTCCGCGATTAAGCGGCTGGTGGGGCAATGAAGAATCAACCCGATTTAAAATGCAGAAAGGATTTTTCCCCCAACCGGGAGCTGCCGGCTGGCAAATGAGCAATGCCCAAATATTTTCGATGGCTGCACATAAAGCAAGCCTCGATATATTCGATAAAGTAGGCATGAAAAATCTAAGAGAAAAATCATTGAAGCTTACAGCATACCTGGAATTTTTATTGCTGAATGGAAAAAGAAAAGACTTTAAAATAATTACACCATCAAATAAAAACGAAAGAGGTTGTCAGTTATCCATCGTAATGGAAAAAGATGGAAAAAAAGTTTTTGATCACCTGAATGAAAATGGTGTTGTGGCCGATTGGCGTGAGCCGGATGTAATAAGAGTGGCACCGGTTCCACTTTATAATACTTTTCAGGATGTACTGCGATTTGCTGAAATTTTTCACAGTACATAAAAAAATGTTGATGTGGTTATGCATCAACATTTCAAACAGCTTTCAATAAATCTTACATAGGTGGTTCATATGCCGGAACCACATTATCTACAGGTGGAATAGTTTTCAAAAATGCATAAATGCTTTTGAGATCATCATCAGTTAAATTCCTGATCTCCTGCCATGGCATTGGTGGCATAATCGGGCGCTGATTATCCATACCCAAATGTTTACCATTTCTAATTGCATTCATAAAGATTTCTTCTGTCCACGTTCCAATACCACTTTCTGATGGTGTGAGGTTAGCTGAATAACTAACTCCCCAAGGACCGACATAAGCTGTAAGGTCAGGGCTGAATAAAATCCACTGTCCCACCATCGCTTTATCGTATGGGGGTAATACCGATCCTGCTGGATGACCTGAAAGCATTTTACTCATGTCGGGTACAGGACCCTGTTCCGTCATTGTTTTCGGGGAGTGACAATCGTTACATCCAGATGCAGTAACAATGTATTTGCCGCGGGCAACCATTTCATCATTGGTCATGGCTTTTGTTTCCGTGGTATCATCCGATTTTTCAGTCGAATCAGAACAGCTGCTCACGATGATGATCGTGAAAATAGCAGGCAAAAGGCAAAGAGTTATTTTTCTCATAGTCGCAATTTTAAGCCAATATAATTGTTTTTCATGAAAACAAGTTATCGTCAAATAATCTTCAATGCTTACAATTACTTTTATTTTTGCTGCCTAACCAATTATTCATGCAGGTTAATAAAATTTCTATCATCGGTGCCGGACTTGTAGGTTCACTGTTAAGTATATATTTAAAAAAACGCGGTTATGAGGTGGATGTTTATGAACGAAGGTCCGATATGCGTTTGACGGGTGCGGCAGGTGGAAGGTCCATCAATCTTGCTATCAGCGACCGTGGATGGAAAGGGCTTGCGGGGGTGGGTTTGGAAGAGGCGATAAGACCATTGGCCATTAAAATGCCGGGGAGAATGATCCATAGCACGGGAGGTGAGCTATCGTTTCAGCCGTATGGAAGACCAGGACAGGCGATTAATTCGATCTCGAGGGGTGAGTTAAATATTGCTTTGATCAACGCTGCGGAAAAACAGGGGATCAAATTCTATTTTGATCAGAGAATAATTGAAACGGATCTCCAGGGTACTTATGCCTTAATGGAGAATATCAGTTCAGGAGCAACCTATAAATTAGAACCAGATTTAATTATTGGTGCCGATGGTGCATTCAGCCTTGTGCGATATACCATGATCAAAACCGATAAATTTAATTATGCGCAGGATTATGAAGAATATGGCTATAAAGAATTATCAATTCCGGCAGGAGAAAATAATTCATGGCAAATAGAAAAAAATGCATTGCACATTTGGCCGCGAAAAAGTTTTATGCTCATTGCCCTGCCCAACCTGAATGGCAGCTTTACCTGCACATTATTTTTTCATGCAAAGGGCGACCTATCATTTGAAACAATTAATTCTGAAAATGATGTTGTTGAATTTTTTAATCAATATTTTCCTGATGCTGTTCAACTGATGCCCACATTGGTACATGATTATTTTAATAACCCGGTCGGCTCTTTAATGACAGTGAAATGTTTTCCGTGGTTAAATGGGAATTCTTTTTTAATAGGCGATGCGGCACACGCTATCATTCCTTTTTACGGACAGGGCATGAACTGCGGATTTGAAGACTGCACAGTATTAAATGAATTGCTGAATGAATTTAATGATGACTGGGCCGCAACAATTAATGCATTTCAAAATAAAAGAAAACCTGATACCGATGCAATTTCCGATCTCGCTAAATTAAATTTTATTGAAATGCGTGATCTTGTTGCTGATCCTGATTTTCAATTCAGGAAAAAAATTGCAGCGAAAGTGAGCGAAGTATATCCCGGTAAATTTATTCCTGTTTATTCAATGGTATCATTTAGCCACCTGCCATACCATGAAGCTTTAAAAGAATATAAACGGCAGGAAGAAATTTTATCCTCGGTAATTAAAATGCCCGGTATAAAAGAAAAATGGGATAATGAATATCTCCCCGCTATTGCGGAAAAATTATTCAACCAATAAAAAAAGCCCTCCTCGGTGTGAGCAGGGCCTTTATTATTTTAGGAGCCGGTATTAATTGCCTCCGGTAGCTCCGCCTTTTTTCTTGATATCTATCTTTTTGTTGGTAGCACCTTCCTTAGTTTGAATTGTTTTAGGTTCTGCAGGTGTTACTGTTGTTTTCGTTGTGGTGGTTGATGAACTTACTTTATTCAAATTCATCATCGATTCTCTCAAGGTCATTATTGAATCCATTAGCATTTGAGTATTTGCCATACAAGTGCTGTCTTTAGCAAGCATTTGTTTCTCCAGATCTGCAATTTTTGCCTCAGCTTCCTTGTCTGAACAGCTGGCAAGGATCAATCCTGCACCTAGAACGAAAAATAAGATTTTAATTTTCATATAGTTTGTTTTTTGATTTTTGGAATAGTATTTGACTTCAAAGCTACAATAATAAATAATCGTACCTTAATTTTTGCAAAACTATTTAAACTTAAACAATTTATGAAGACTAAATTTTCAATGTTTGCCATTGCAGTAATAGCCACTGGTGCTATTTTTATAACAGGATGTAATGGTGACGATCTCTCCACTCCAACAATAGTATTGGAAGGTGACGATCCTATGGAAGTTGTGTTAGGTGGAACCTATACCGACCCCGGCTTTACAGCTACTGATGATGAAGATGGCGATGTAACAGCCGATGTTATCATTGACGACAGCGATGTTGACACTGATGAGATCGATGAATATGAAGTAACTTATTCCGTTACCGATAAAGCCGGAAACGTTGGAACAACTACAAGAACAGTAAGGGTTGTAATGGATAAACCGCATTACACAGGAACCTACCAGGTGCATGAAGAATGTGATATCGATGGTAATGGCATTAAAGGTGAACCAGGAGAATCATTCGATTATACAGTAACGGTAACGAGTGGCGGTGACGCAAATGAACTCCTGTTCGAAAACTTTGGAGCCTATGGAACTACTGTTATTGTACCCGTATTCTTTTCAGGCGATTTGAATGATGACCTCGAGGTTGATAACTATAACTTACCGGGATCTACTATTTACTTCGATGGAACAGGTTCAATCACGATCGGAACCACCAGCAACATTGAGTTTGAATTCAATTATTCGGCTCAGGACGGTGCAGTTATTGTTCCTTGCGATGCCGTTTTCGAAAAATTATAACTAAACAAAACAACTTTAACCCCGGTATGGACTTCATACCGGGGTTTTTGTATTAATTATTACCTTAGTCACCTATTTTGAGGAGCTATGACAACCAGATCTATCCTTTATGTGCCGCTGTTTTTCGTGATTTTTTCTTCCTGCAGAAAGGATGATACCCTAAGTCCCATATTTACCCTCAATACCGACCCGGAATCCAGTCATTTCAGAACTGAGCCGTTTACTGATCCCGGTGCGGTGGCTGCAGATGATTATTCCTGCAACCTTACAGGCAACATTGAGACAATAAATGAAGTGGATATTAACCATTATGGGACCTACAACATTATCTACAAGGTTGAGGATGAAGCGGGGAATAGTGCGGAAATTTCGCGACAGATTGACATTATTTTGCCGATAACCGATTATTATAGCCAAACTTATAATGCATATGATACCTGCACCTCATCAAATTTTTTTTATACTGGACTGGTCCAGGATTGCGATTGCTCCGATTTTTCAGTAATTGTTGGAAACATCAGCAACTTTGGGCCTAATGCCACATTTACATTGCCCATTTCAGGCCAGTATAACCACATTATTACCCTCGACACCACAAAAGCAGCGGTATATTTCCTCGGAACAGGAACAATGAGTACAGCAGCCGATACCTTATATTGGGAATACACTATTCAGGATTCAATTTCAACAGACGCTTGCCGATCGGTCTGGATCAAAGAATAATAATGGTATTTCAGAACAGTTTTTTGTAATTTTACTTAGCTCTGAATATGATCTCGAAGATTAAATATTTCTGTGTTTTACTCCTTTTGTTTTCGGTAGTACATGCCCAAAATGCTAACCGGAAAAATGGGGAGATAATAATTCAACTTTTTTATGGAGTGCAGGTGGAAAATGTAATTGATGAAATAGAAAACTCATTTCTTTATAGTGTTTCAATAAAGAAAAATTTATCAGATCGTTTAAATATCTGGCTCATTGGTTTTGATGAAGATATTTATGATGCCGAAAAAGTTTTGTCCGCGTTTTTTATTTCGCCTTCAGTTGCAAATGTGCAGTTCAACCATTTTACACAAGCAAGGTCAATTCCCGACGATATGTTTTTTACCTCACAATGGAATATGGTAAATGATGGCGCAGGCGGCGGACTTACTGATGCCGATATTGATGCTGAACAGGCGTGGAACGTTACTACCGGCGGCGTTACTATTTTTGGCGACACTATTGTTGTGGCAATAGTTGGTGAAGGTGGTGATCTTCCACATGAAGATCTCGACTATTGGGAAAATCACAACGAGATCCCGCTCAATTTAATTGACGACGACAGCAATGGTTATATTGATGATTATTATGGATGGAATGCTACTGATGGAAATGGAATAATTCCAGAAAGATTTCACGGCACACATGTGGCGGGAATTATCGGGGCAATAGGAAATAATAATATTGGAGTTGCAGGTGTAAACTGGCATGTGAAAATAATGCCTGTTTATACTTTATCTGAAGAGAGTGAAGCAGTAGCCGCTTACGCCTATGTATTTTCAATGCGTGAGCTATATGATCAAACCGATGGAGAAAAAGGCGCTTTTATTGTCGCTACAAATTCCTCCTTCGGTATTGATTTTGCAAACCCTGAAGACTATCCGCTTTGGTGCGCAATGTACGATTCGCTTGGAACGCTTGGCATTTTAAGCGCAGCAGCTACAGCAAATATTTTCGCCAACATTGATATTGTATTGGATATGCCCACTGCATGTTCCTCACCGCATTTAATTACAGTAACCAATACAACTAAAACAGATAATTTGTCTATAGCAGGTTATGGAAAAACAACCATTGACCTGGGTGCACCCGGCGATCTTGTTTATTCCACAGCACTCGACAATACATATGGATATCAGTCGGGCACATCAATGGCTTCTCCGCATGTTGCAGGTGCAGTTGCATTATTATTTTCTGCTGCCTGTGAAAAATTTATGGAAGATTATGTGTACGATCCTTCTGCTATGGCCTTGTTGTTGAAAGAATATATTTTGAACGGCGTTGATCCTTTGGCAGATCTGGACACTAAATCTGTTACAGGTGGCCGGTTGAACCTCGGTAAAGCAATAAATAACCTTGTTGAAACAGGATATTGTTTTTTAAATGTTCCCGATCCGGGAAATGATAATTATGATTTTGTTATTTATCCCAACCCGGTGAGCGATAAATTATTTTTTGTGCATGATATGCATTTTTCAAATGAATTTTCGCTCAGAATATATAATGAATTAGCACAAATTGTATTCGACAAATCCTTTGAAGTATCTTCAGAAATAAACAATGGTATTTCAATCCAAAACCTTCCGGAGGGAATATATTTCTTAACCTTAACTGAAACTTACAGCGGAATTAGCCGATCTTCCGAATTTATAATTCAACATTAAATAGAAATCACTTTTATTGCATGGACAAAAGATGGGTGTTTAAGGAAACTGATGATGAAAAAGTAATCTCTTTGCAACAGGAGTTGAAGGTTCATCCGATTGTATGCAGGCTGCTGGTTCAGCGGGGCATAAATACTTTTGACGAGGCGAAAAAATTCTTTCGACCGGAGATAAGCGATCTGCACGATCCTTACCTGATGAAGGATATGCAGAAAGCGGTTGACAGGATAAATAACGCAATTGCCGCTAATGAGCGCATTTTAATTTTTGGCGATTATGATGTGGACGGCACTACCTCAGTTGCTTTGGTATATTCTTTCTTCAGCGAAATGTATTCCAATATTGATTTTTATATTCCCGACCGCTATCATGAAGGATATGGCATTTCAATAAAAGGTATTGATTATGCAAAAAATACAAACTGCGGGCTTATCATAGCTTTGGATTGTGGAATTAAGGCAAACGATAAAGTGGATTATGCAAATAATGCAGGTATTGATTTTATTATTTGCGATCACCATATTCCCGGCGAAAAAATACCCGCCGCTTTTGCTGTACTCGATCCGCATCAGGCTGATTGTAAATATCCTTACAAGGAATTAAGCGGTTGTGGTATCGGATTTAAATTGGTGCAGGCTTTTGCTCTTCACCATGATATTCCAATTGAGCGCATACTGCATTTATTAGACCTTGTTGTGGTGAGTATTGCCAGCGATATCGTTCCTATTACAGGTGAAAACAGGGTGCTTGCTTATCACGGGCTCCAACAATTAAATAACAATCCGAGACCGGGATTTAAAGCATTGATTGAAATTACCGGGTATGAAATTCCATTGAACATTTCAAATATTGTTTTTGGCCTCGGCCCGCGGATAAATGCAGCAGGAAGAATGGACGACGCAAATAAAGCGGTTAAAATGCTTATTGCCGATTCAGTTGAAAAAGCAAAGAACGGCGCTGATATTTTACAGGAGAAAAATGTGAACAGGAAGGAGATCGATAAAAAGATCACTAACGATGCCATGCTTATGATGCAGAATGATCCGCTAACTAATGAAAAAGTAACTACGGTTTTATTTAGCGACGAATGGCATAAAGGCGTAATTGGAATTGTTGCCTCGAGGTTGATCGATCATTACTATAAACCTACTATTTTATTAACCTCATCAGGAGGAATGCTTTTTGGAAGTGCCAGGTCAATTAAAAACTTTGATATTTATGAAGCGATACTGGAATGCAGCGACCTGCTTGAACAATTCGGCGGGCATATGTTTGCAGCAGGGCTTTCATTATTGCCCGAAAATCTTGAAAAGTTTAAGATCAGATTTGAAGAAGTTGTACGCAAGCGAATAAAACCTGAACAATTGATTCCTGAAATAGAAATTGATTCAACACTGGAATTAAAAGATATTACACCAACGCTAAATAAGATATTAAAACAATTTGCCCCTTTTGGTCCGAAAAATATGTTGCCGGTATTTATGAGCTCCAGTTTAAAGAGCAACGGCAGGTCAAAAATTGTTGGTGATAACCATTTGAAACTGGGTTTAAAGGATAATAATTTTTTTAATGCTGACGCGATCGCATTCCAAAAAGGAAATTTTTATGATATGATATCCAA
>JBIOHA010000027.1:0-16659 GCA_044448625.1 Chitinophagales bacterium
CCTATGTTCATGTGTATTTCTTATTGCTCTTGCAAATAATTTTGCTGATGATAATACACGAATTTTTTCTGATTCACGTTTTAGCGGAATTGTATCTGTAACCACAATTTCCTCCAGTGATGAATTTTCTATTGTTTCATATGCTTTTCCGCTTAATACTGCATGTGTGCAAAATGCCCTCACCGTTTTAGCGCCTTTTTGTTTCATGAGATTCGCCGCATTTGCGAGCGTATTACCGGTATCAACAATATCGTCGATCATGATCACATCTTTACCACTCACATCGCCGATCACTGTCATTTCTGCGATCTCATTTGCTTTTTTCCTGTATTTATCGCAGATCACCAATTCAGTGTTAAAATGAACGGCGTACCTGCGATTTCTTTTTGTGCTTCCAACATCTGGAGAAGCAAAGATCACATCGGTGAGGTCGAGATTCTCTTCAATATAGGGAACATAGATAGCCGTTGAACTAAGGTGATCGACAGGAATATCAAAAAATCCCTGTATTTGATCAGCGTGCAGGTCCATCGTTACCACCCTGTTTGCGCCAGCAGAAGTAAGCAGCTCGGCAACCAGTTTTGAACCGATCGAAACCCGCGGCTTATCCTTGCGGTCCTGCCGTGCTAAACCAAAATAGGGGATAACAGCTGTAATATATGAAGCGGAGGCACGTTTTGCTGCGTCGATCATGAGCAGCAACTCCATTAAATTATCAGAAGGAAAGAACGTACTCTGAATAAAAAAAACATAACTGCCCCGCACACTCTCCTGGATATTGGGCTGAAACTCTCCATCGCTGAATTTATCGATGGTCATTTTTCCAAGCGGCTGGCCATAGTAATCAGCCACCTTTTCTGCCAGGTAACGACTTGTTGTTCCTGAAAATAACTTGACATCGTTCGTGACCATTCCTGTTCAGTGATTAGAGCCGGCAAAGATAGGAAAACAGGGTGGGTTATGGAAGTTTTATAAAAAGAAACCTCAAAAGCTGTTGCGAAGTTGAATGAAATAATCAAAAGCATATAGCATGCGGCTTCCATACCAGCTAAACATTTCACCATCAACCAGGCAAATCTTTGAATCCGGCAACCTGGTTTGAAGCGCATCAATATGGAGTTGATTGAACGGATAGGGTTCGGAAGAGAGCATAATGATTTCTGGTGATTTTTCTGTGATAACATCGATTGTCAGCTCGGGATATCTTTTTTCGTTTCCGAAGAGGTTCTCAAAACCGGCAATTTGCATCATATCGCTAATGAATGTGTCGCCGCCAACGGTCATGTAAGGATCTTTCCAGATGAGGTAAACGGCCAGTGGGCAGTTGGCGGTGGCAGTTGGAAGTCGGTTCTTTGAAGACCGGATGTTATTGGTCAAGAATTTTGCTTTGTCTGAAGTTGATGTAATGTTGGCTATCATTCCGATCATTTGTAGTGCATCTTCAAATGTTTTTATATCACTGGTCCAAACCTGGAAATGTTTTTCCAACTCTGCAATTTGTTGCTGTGCATTTTCTTCTTTATTGGCAATGATGAGATCTGGTTGAAGAGAGATAATTTTTTCGATGTTCAGATTTTTAGTGCCGCCTATAATTTCTTTTGTTTTTTTGAGGTGGGCGGGATGGACGCAAAATTTTGTAATGCCAATTATTTTATCTTCCAACCCGAGATCAAATAACAGCTCTGTTTGTGAAGGAACGAGTGAAATTATTTTTTGGGGAGGAGAATTAATCTCAAGCAGTTTGTTTAATTGATCCTTATATATCATCTCTCTATTCCTATTAAAATAACTGAGGGGAAGAAAAACCAACCCGTTGTCGAATTCATATTATCATTACTCAGAACCCAGAACTCAGAACCCAAAACCCAGAACTCAGAACCCAGAACTCAGAACCCAAAACCCAGATTTATCTCGTCAACGCATTCATCACATCGTGCTTAGTAATAATATATGTTTTATCCACTTTAAAATCCTTAACCAGCAGAGCATGTATATCGCTGTTTAACATTTTTGCCAACGCATCAACAGGTGTAGAAATATCAACAAAAGGAAATGCAGGTTTCATGATGTCGGATATCAATTTATTTTTTATTGAAGGATCATTAATTATTTCTTTGTAAATATTATTTTCATTTAATGAGCCGACAATTCTTCCTCCATCGATAACCGGCAACTGGGAGAAATCATTTTGCATCATGATCTGCAATGCTTCGGCAACGGTTTTTTTGGCATCAATTGCAATAAGTTCACCTTTTTGGTTGGTTGAAATAAGGTCCTTTGCAGTCAACCCTGAAATATCGATATAGCCCATTTTCATCATCCATTCAGGATTAAACATTTTGCCGAGATAGCGTGTGCCGTGATCAACAAATATTACCACAACAACATCATCCTTTTTAAAATTATCTTTTAATTGAATTAATCCCTGCAAGGCCGATCCCGAAGAATTTCCAACCCATATGCCTTCTTCCTGCGCTATTCTCGCAGTCATGATCGCCGCATCTTTGTCGGTAACTTTTTCAAAATAATCTATCAGGTCGATATTCACATTCTGAGGTAAAAAATCTTCACCGATGCCTTCTGTAACATAAGGATAAATTTCATTTTTATCGAGGATGCCCGTTTCCTTTAATTTTTTAAATATCGATCCATAGGTATCGATGCCCCAAATTTTAATGCCCGGATTTTTTTCCTTTAAATATTTTCCGGTACCGCTTATTGTTCCGCCTGTTCCAACACCAGCTACAAAATGGGTTATTTTTCCTTCCGTTTGCTCCCAGATCTCAGGGCCCGTGCTTTCATAATGTGCTATCATGTTGCTCGGGTTATCATATTGATTTGGCTTCCATGAATTGGGCACCTCTTTAATTAATCTCGATGAAACTGAATAATAACTTCTCGGGTCATCGGGATCAACATTTGTCGGACAAACAATTACTTCTGCACCAAAAGCTTTTAATGCATTTACTTTTTCAATGCTTTGTTTATCGGTAGTGGTGAAAATGCATTTATATCCTTTTATTATCGCGCCAATTGCCAGTCCCATTCCGGTATTGCCGGAAGTGCCTTCTATAATTGTTCCACCAGGTTTTAATCTCCCGTCTTTTTCAGCATCTTCGATCATTTTTATCGCCATCCTGTCTTTAATTGAATTACCGGGGTTAAACGTTTCCACTTTTGCGAGAACAGTTGCGGGAATATCTTTTACAATCTTATTTAATTTAATTAGCGGCGTATTGCCTATTGCTTCGAGAATGTTGTTTTTCCACATAGCGGCAAAGGTATAATGATTTTTTCATCAAGATATTATTAACTTTACTTAAAACACCCCACCATGAAAAAACTTCCTACCAATGCAGTTAAAAGTTATTCAGCTTTCGCCCTGGCATTTCTTGGAATAGAAAAAATTCAAAGTCAGATCGTTTATGCTAATCCTGATCCTGATTTACGAATGATGAATTGGCCAAGTATGGTTTCTCCTGATGATTTAATTGAGATCGATATTGATAGTAATGGAGTAACAGACCTGGAATTCAATTATTTTTTCGATGATGTTGGTGAGGAATCTGATATCATGATATTATATTTTGGTGATGCTGTTTCCGCAATTGCTGTAAGTCCTTTTGATTCATTAGCTCCGCAGGCGTTTTCGCATTCCGATATAATAAGTTCGGGATTGCAATGGAATTATACAGGTGCTCTGGAAGTTGGATATCAATGGGGATTTTCGTGGTGGTCAGGTGGGGATTCCGGATGTACATTAATGGGGTATCCTGCCTTTGAAATTGATAATTTTTTAGGAATAAAATTAAATATTGCCGGAGAAACACATTATGGCTGGGTAAGATTAAGCATACATGATTTTCAATATGGCTTATGCGACGGAGTAAAAGGATCACCGCTTACTATTTATGAGTGGGGATATAACTATGAACCAGATTCAGAAGCGATATGTATCCCGAATTCCCTATCGGAAAGTTTTGAACTTGAAATGTTGAATAATAATGATGCTGATGATTTTTCAGAGATTATGCTCAGATATTTTTCACCTGGTGATCTCGATAATGCCGAAGTTCGAGCATTTATTGCGGATAACAGGGAAGATGTAATTAACTTTTCAGTAGAATATGCTTTAACTCTTCCACCCACACAATATGTTCTGCTCAATAATTATGAACCAGGTTATCAGGTCTATTCAACTTTGCCAAATTATTTGCTTGCAATTGATAGCTCGGCATTCGACTATTATTCCAGCTACTCCGTCTTTTTTATGAAAATACCTTTAGCGGGTTATACAGGAGAAATTACGCTTTCATCACCTACAAAGACATTTAAGGCGACTAAACACTCATGTAGCCTGCCCGATGAAATGGAATTGAATGTTGTAGATCATACAGGTACAGCTGCAGATTTTACTGCAGAATTTGAAGCTTCCTGGAATGAAGCATCAATTGAATATTACCAGCTTTCATTATGTGAAGGCGGGTGCTTATATTCATTTGATGAATTGAGCCTACCTGAACGACATATTGTTGTTCCGAAAACCGGTGCCTCATCCTATGTACAAAATTTATCCGGACTATTGTTTGATGTTGATGGTGATCCGATTATCGGAGGTGGCGAATATCATTTAATTATTTCAGCTCCAGCTGATGGTTATAATGCTGATGTTGATTGCACTGAGGAATCAGAGTTCAATACCCAATTGCCAACTCCAATATCAGATATTAATGCAGCTCAAAATATCAAGGCTTATGTTAATTCAGATATTCTGATCATCGAAATAGCAGATCTTGTGAGTAAAGAATTTTCTTGTAAGATTTTCAATAGCACTGGAGCTGATTTTGGAGAGATGAAATTATATGCTGAAAAGAATACAATTAACCTCAGTACTTTTTCGCCCGGTATTTATTTCATTGTGATTTATGAGAGCAGTATCATTTATACAACTATTAAGGTCGCCATTAATTGACTAAACACCCATCAGAATTTTATTTTTTGAAATAAGTTTTTATCTTCATCTTGATTTTGAAACCCATCGGTCAACCCAATATGGCTGATACAAAACCAAATTAAACACATGCGTAAATTTTTCAAATGGGTTGGGATAGTTATCCTTAGCCTGGTTATCATTATTGTGGTTGTTATTCTATTGCTTTCCAACAAGGCGACGAAAGCCGGAAACAAAACCTATGAGGTTAGTGTACCAACCATTGAGATCCCTACAGATTCAGCTTCGTTTGTGCGTGGAAGTGTAATTGCAACCTCAATTTGTGGTCATTGCCACGGGGGTGATTTTGGGGGTACTCCCTTTTTTAATGAACCCGACCTTGCTGAGGTTCCCGCCCCAAATATTACCAAGGGCGGTGTAACAAAAGATTATTCTGATGCAGACTGGATCAGGGTGATAAGATATGGAGTTAAGCCAGATAAAACTGGCGTATTCATTATGCCGAGCTTAGAGATGGGAAAAATGAGTGACAAGGATCTTGGTGCTTTGATATCTTATTTGAAAACTGTTGCCGCATCAGATAAAACCTGGCCAGATCCTAAAATGAAACTTCTTGGGAAGGTGATGGCAGGTGCCGGTTTATTTGGAGAGCTTTATCAGGCTAACCTAATTGACCTCACCAATACTAAACCCATCATAGCACCGGAGCCCGGCCCTACTGTTGAATATGGCGCTTATACCCTTAGTTTCCACGGTTGTGATGCCTGTCATGGTGCAGGGCTAAACGGTTACCAGTCCGACCGCCCTGGTGCTCCCGCTGCAGCAAATCTTACCCCTGGAGGAAATTTAGGTAAATGGAGCCTCGATCAATTTAAAGAAACGTTGCGCTCTGGAAATACACCAGAGGGTAAAAAACTGAATGATGAATTTATGCCCTGGGCTGCAGCTGGTTTAATGACCGATATGGAACTGGAAGCAATTTATAATTATTTGAAACGCCTGCCTGCAAGAGAAGATGATCCTGGACTCAAAAAGTATAAAGAGAAACTTGCAAAATAAAAAAAAGCCCGTTTTCGAACGGGTTTTTTTTGAAACATTCGTTTAGTTAAGGGTTGAGCTTCGCATAAATAATTCCTGTTATACATGCTTGAATTGTTCCGTAAATAAGCCATGTCGTTATTACAGAAATAGAAATTGAAACTCCGCTAAAAGTAATCCACATGGCAGGAAAAATGGCAATTAAGCTATAAATCAGCCCAATTTCCAAGCCTCTCACCAATGTCCCTCCTTTGAACATTTGCTTAAATCTCTGCCAGAAATATTTAATGGCAATCGCTATTATGAATGGATGAATAAAATACATCCATGTTCTTTTTTCACTTGATGAATACAACGGGTCGAAATATTGTTCCGATACACCAGGAAAAAATCGAATAGCGAGCTGCAGTGCAACATAGCTTAAAATTAAGAGCGCCACAACGGCAACCGAATAAGCGAGTAATACCCTTTTCATAATTCCAATATTGCTTTTTAAGAACCGCCCAGCCGTAAACACATCTATGAGGTTCAATTGGCTGCGATATGGTTTATTTAATTAATAGTGCAAAAAATTATTCTACAAAGTTATGGAGATGCTTTAGTGGAAACATGACTTAAATCATTTTTTGAGATCATTTAAGTCATTCTCTGTGAACTGCCGGCTAAATTACTTTGCACTTGTTAATAATTAACATTCAAATATTTAAAAATGAAATTCAGAGCATTCATATTATTCTTTAGTATCATATCGGCCATAATTGCCAATGGCCAAAATCAATATACACTCGGAAGCGACTATAAAATAACCATTGAAGGAAGTTCAAATGTACACGACTGGGAAGAGACAGCGCAAACAGCTTCAGGTGATGGACTTGTTCAGTGGAACAACGATGCTACATTCTCAATCAAGCAATTCAATTTAAAATTATCGGTTAGGTCTATAAAGAGTGACAAAGGTTCTATAATGGACAATAAGACCTACGAAGCTTTAAAAGCCGATAAGCATCCATATATCACATTTAAAATGTTAAGTATAAAGTCGATAGTTAAAAGCGGAACCGGTTATGCTGTTAAGGTAAATGGAGAATTAACGATTGCAGGTGTTACGAAAAATGTTGATATCAATGGAACTGTCAATGTAAAAGAAAATGGAAAGTTGTTTATAGATACTTCAAAAACAATAAAGATGACAGATTATGGTATTGATCCACCAACTGCTATGATGGGTGCAATGAAAGTGGGAAACGAGATCACTATTAAATTCAAATTAAATTATATAATGAAGATCTTAAATTAATCTTTAACAATAACCAATATGAAAAATTCAATCAAACACAAACTACTAATTTTCATCAGCATGTTATCTGTATCTGCGGTAATGTATGCCCAGGATTCGAAAATTAATTATGACAGGCCATATAATAAAAATGGCATGAATGTTTTTGAAACCTCTAAACTGGACCTTGTTCCTTACGAAGGTTTTAAATTAAAGATCAGCGGCGGATTTACGCAGCAATTTCAGGCGCTAAGCCATAGCAATACAGCAGACGCTGTTTTAAAGGACAATACATTGACCTCGACGGTAGGTGACTCAGTCAATATCAATGCATTATATCCTATCACAAATGGATTCAATCTCGCCACTGCGAATTTAATCCTGGTTGCCCAACTGGATGACGGGATATCCATAAAACTGGAAAATTATATGTCGTCAAGACATCATAATGAATTCTGGGTAAAAGGAGGATATATTCAAGTAGATAAGCTGCCCATGTTTGGAAATCCTGAATGGTTCACCAAAAATTTCACCGTAAAAATCGGGCAAATGGAAGTGAATTATGGTGATGCGCATTTTTTCCGCACAGATAATGCAAATGGTATTTATAATGCGTTTGTCGGAGAAAATATTTTGGATGCCTTTGCCACCGAAATTGCAGGAGAAGTTTATTTCAAACCTGAAAATGGCGCCATTGCCATGCTCGGAATGTCATCAGGACTATTAAATGCTGATCTTTCTATTTTTAAAAATCCTGTAACCTTCGATACTATTTCCAGGAAACCTTCTATTTATGCAAAACTGGGATATGACAAGCAATTAAGTGACGATTTGCGTGTTCGTTTGACTGCATCGGTTTATAACAACAGTGGTTCATCAAGAAATACTTTATATGCTGGCGATCGTGCTGGTTCAAGATATTATTTTGCCGGTGAGCAACAATATTATATGTCTGGCGCTACATTGACTGCAGCAACCACATCAAATAAAGCCTTTTCAGGAAGAGTTGATCCTGGATTTGCAAGCGAAGTAATGTCAATAATGATAAACCCATTTGTAAAATTTCATGGTCTTGAAATATTCGGCACATATGAAATATCAAAAGGTGATTCAAAGCTTTCATCGCTAACTGCCGGTGATTCAGTTAAACGTGATTTCAACCAAATAGCAGCACAATTTGTTTATCGCTTTCTTGAAAATGAACAATGTTATGTCGGTTTCAGATATAATACAGTCACTGGTAATTTATTTGGATATACTGCCGAAGATGGCGATATAAATGTTAACCGCATGCAGGTTTCAGCAGGCTGGTTTCCGACCGACAATCTTCTGCTAAAGCTAGAATATGTCGATCAAAAATATGAAAACTTCAAAACAACAGATTATAGGAATGGACTTGAATTTAAAGGATTAATGGTTGAAGCATCTGTTGGGTTTTGATGGCTTTTTCATTAGGGTTAACCGCATCTCTTTATTAAGTGGTGCGGTTTTTTTAATGGAAGCAATATCTTTTTATTTAATTAAATTTCTGTCAAACTTTCTTTTTCAGGTATAAATAATCGAGATAATAAAGCACCTTGATAGAAAAATTATTTGACTGGGGTGCGTTGAATGTAGTTTCAAGATCATCGAAATAATTTCCAGGTAATAAAGTGCCGAACTGGTAGATGGAATTTTTCCAAACGATATTTAATTCACTGCCTGGAGCAAAGAACCAGGTATATACAAAATCAATATTGAATGCATTGAAGTTTACGTCGTCTGATGAATTATTTTCTGCATCAAAAGAATTATATGTTGTAGGATATAATAAACCATCCTCACCTAAATTATAGAATTCATGATATTCGGCATAGCTCCAGTAATGGCGGGCCCGCAAAGAAAATCCCATTTTCACACTTGGTGTATAATTCGCCTGCAGGAATAATTCGAAAGTATTATTGTCGCGGCGACCGAATACAATTGAATCACCATAAAAATTTACCCATCCAATATCGTTGGGCCATATGCCGGCAAATCCGCTGGCCACCAGGGCAATTTTATCATTTACCCTGAACCTCGGACTAAAATTAATATTCAGCCTGTTTCTACCCGGCTCGTCAAATATTCTAAAATTTCCATTTGCGTCGAATGCAAAACGATTGCTGTAATCTGTTGATATCCATCCCCCGTAATTATAATTTTTTGGAAAAGTATAATATCTCCCAGCCACCCTGGGCTCAAACCAATCATAGGTAATTACCGGTTCTGTTTGCAGCCATATACCTGCGAAAGTAAAATTGCGGAAGCTTCCCCATATTTCAGTGTAGGTATTTAAATTAAAAAATTCATTCGGCTCAACCAGGCGAGTATAATTTGATTCGGTAAAAACATTTAACTGGTTGAAATGCCAAACAGGATCGTATTTATGATAGCTGCCGTTGACATTAAAATTCACTGTATTATTATTCATTAAAAATCCAAGGTCATTGGGATCATATACTTCATCTTCCAGCCAGTAACCTGCACTGTATTGCCATTTACCTCCAAATTTACCAGCACGTAAATGATGGGCAAGTCCGATCTCAGGATCTGTTTCCGATGAAAAATATTTTTGACTTGCAGCACCACCACCACTTATTCCATAAATATTCTTTTTGTCATTCAGTTGAAAATCCGTTGCAGTTACATTCGCATCGTAATAACTTCCGCTCCTCAATACATTTGAATTTATTAAACTTATATAAGAGTTATTCTTTAAATTCTGATCGATCACAAAAACATTATAATTCGTTTGAGGGCCAGTTAAATAATCATATTCTTCACCATCTGCTCCTTCTATTGTTGCATAGGTAACGCCTTCAATCGCATTTAATAAACCAATACCGGTACCTCCAGGTGTGCGTCCTGAAATTTTTGTCGCATTTAATAATTGGGCACTTTGCGGATTGCTTTTTATTTGTTCTATACTGTCAACCAGGCCAAAAACTTCAAAAAACCCAAAAGGTGTTCCGCCAATTCTCCGCGAATAAAAAATTCCGCCTTTGTTGAATAATTCTGTTCCCTCAGTAAAAAACTGGCGCTGTTCAACATAATATGTTTCAAACGGTGTGAGATTTAATACCTGGTTATCACTTTGCACCTGGCCGAAATCAGGGATGAGGGTCATGTCTAGAGTAAATGCATCGTTCAATCCTAATTTAAGATCGGCACCACCATTAAAACTTGTTGAGTTGGAATGTACACCGGATTCATTATCGGTATACACATCATAATAAGCCGACAGGTATGGCGAAACTGATAATCGCAGCGGCGCTTCAATATCTTTTATTCCAAGCAAAACACCACTCTGGTTTACGAACCCTTGTATCTCGGGATCGATAGGATTCCATGACGATTTATCGCGATCGCGTTTTACTTCCCGCACGAATTGAATTCCCCAGGTTTGTTCGGCCGTATTTGGAAAGCGAATAGCGGAATAAGGGATCTTAATTTCAACACTCCAGCCGTCAGTATTTATGGAAGTTTCGCTTACCCAAACGGCATCCCAGGCAAAGTCTTCACCGTTGTTTGAATTCGGATACATTTTCGCATCAAGTTGGACATTGCTGCTCGACACAATAAATTCATTTGCATTAAGACCATCATTGAATGGGTCGATGATCACATCAAAAAAATCTGCTGCGCCCAAATCATCACGCTGCGACAATTCTTTCATTATGCTGTCGGGATGCGGGTCGAATAATTTAGCACCGATATACAAAGCAGTATTATCATACATCACCCTCACCTCGGTATGATAGTTTGACGGGACGTTATGCTTGAATTGAAATTGAGTAAAATCAACGGCAGGTCCTGCGTTTTGCCATTCCGGCTCATCAATTTTGCCGTCGATCACCACCTGTGATGTAATGCGCCAGGCATACATTTGCTTTTTCACCTTTTCAACATTTGTGGTATCAATATTACCAGCCTCAATATCAATGCATACCATGGGAAGTAGAAAAAGGAATAAAATTCTTTTCATAGCGAAGATTAGCAGTACAATACTATTTAAACTTTTTGTTTTTTGGGGTTAAGAGATGTTAATAGCTGTTAAGTACTGCAGTATTGAACGATTTTCATTGTTTGACGAAGGTGCCTGAAAAATTGCCGTCATTTGATTCCTAATCCAAAAAATAAACACCCTGGATCAGGATTGAAAAATAAAGATCCACATACAATCATTTATAACTGATCATTATTCCTTGACAAAAGAAGAGGTAAATATTTCAGCTCCTGTTGTTAATTTGATAAAATAAATACCAGAAACCAGTGCATCAAGATTTACCTGTATCAAGTTATTGTCAATATCAGTTTCATTAATAATTTCACGACCATTCAGATCGTAAATATTTAATGCTGAGTTCCCTGATAAATTCTCGCCCAATTGAATATTTAAAATGTCAAATACAGGGTTTGGGTAAACGGATATACCGGTTAAGATGTCATTATCATCAATACCAGTTGCGCAGGGTTCAACCACTTCAGTTCCCGGTGAACCTTCGGGACATGCAGTTATCCAGTTCAACGGATCATTGAGATTTAAAACTGGATTTTCGATCTGCAATGTATAACCGCCACCGTCAGGTGCGAGTGGATAAGGAGCGGCATCATCAAAGCCGACACTCTGAAATAATTTTCCATCAGGTTGATAAATGAGGATCACATCGCCATTTCCATCAAAACCAAAATCAACAGGACCCACTTTATTGGTAACAAATGGAAACTGTTCAGTGAACTTTGCTCCATCCTGGAAAAATACAATAAAACCTTCAGCAGGAATTATTGTTCCTGGCGGAATGATAAACACATTTCCTTTTTTATCTTTTAATTTCCAATTGCTGATATCAAAAGATGATGCGCTCATATTATTCAGTTCGAACCAGTCGCCGGCATCTTCAGCAACGGCTGAATTATAATTGATCTCATCTACAATAGGATCTTCATTACATGGCGAAAATGCTTCACCTGGTGAACCGCCAACACATCCTTCAAACCATGAAGCTGCTAAGGCAGGATTTGCAACATCGGAAACAATTTCCATTGTTCGTCCATAACCATCGGCAGTAAATGGCCATGGCCGGAAATCATAATAGTTGAATGTCTTTAGGATATTGTTTTGAAAATCTTTCAGCAAAATAGAATCCTGGTCGTTTTCAAGACTGAAATGAAAATTGCCAATCACATTTGTTACTCCCGGATGCTGAACTAGAAATGAATCAACATTTTCTCCAATAACTAAAAATTCGTTTGCACCTATCACCGTGTTTAAAGGAAATTTATAATCGCTGTAAAAATATTTGTTTGAAAATGTATAGTCGGAGATATTGATCTCTGAACCGGAGGTGTTGTGAATTTCAATCCAGTCGAATGCATTAATGGAAGCATCACTGTTATAATTGATCTCGGAAATAACTATGGGATTCGCAATTGCTGTTCCATTGAAATTTGCAGTAAAGGTGGTGCTGCTTGTAAAATTATTTGTAAAAGTAATTTGCAGCGGATCATCGATAAATGCATTTACCTCCCAGTCAACAAATTCAAATCCCGGATTTGGAATTGCTGAAACGGTAACCGGCACGCCATCAAAATAAACCCCTGTCCATGGTAAATTTGCTGGAATTATTGTGGAGATCTTAATATATCCTGCGCCTGGGGGATTTACCTCCAATGTAATATCCACCTGGTCGTCGAGATTAAAATATGTTTCGATATGGTTGCGTTGGTTATTATTCCTGTTGTCGTAAAAAGTATAAAGAGAATTGACATTGCTGTTCCATGTTGCATAACTTCCTGTGAACCATCGTGAATGTTGCGCAGGTATCTCTGTTCCCATTTCAGCTTTCAGTTCATCAATTATTGCATCGTTATTTTCTTCGGTAAAAACATAATTTATAAGATCAGCAAAACGGTTAATAAAATAATCGTGAAAGGTTTCATTTTCCAAAAGAGCATTGAACATATCCATATACATGCTATTATTTGGATTGTTTAAACTGCCCTGCAAACAATTATCATTTGAACTGAACTGGCTGTTGGTGCAATCCCACAGCATATAGCTCCATTTAATATCAGGAGCATACGACCTGAAAACCCGGATATTATTTTCGAGAATTTGCATCCACTCCTGGTTATCGGTAAATGTCTCCACAGCAACATAATCCACCCAATTGTCAACATCGATCTCAGTGGCAACATAATCATAATTTGAAGGATCAGACATATCGTTTGAAGTAATAAAATCAACCAGTTTATAAAATGCGGTATCGCTTCCGGCTTCTGCAATGGTTTTTTCTTCACCACCCCAACCTGTTTTCATCAGGTCTACTTTATCGGGATTGACACCGTAATTATCTCTTAAAAAGTATTCATCCATTTCTTCACGTGCTCCGTACATTCCCCAATATTCACCATTAATAAATACGGCTACATTCTGATAAGCAGTTGAAATTGACCGGGTAGGCAAACCAATGCGATTGATCGTAATATCTTTCATTCGCGTTCCCCAATAATCTTGGTCCATATTTCTCACTCTGAATCCATGAATAAAATCAAGCTCAGGTTTATCGTGAGCGAATAAATTATATGTGTCTTCTGCTCCGCTGCCATAATCTTCATCATTTACAAAGCGCATACTTTTCTGATCAAGGCTGATCGAAAAATTTCCAACACATTCGAATTTAAAATTGTTTACAAATTTTTGAATGCGATCAGTACCGTAATATTCAACCGTAACCGGAACTATAGGATTTAAATTAAACCATCCTTCTGCTTTATCATAAGCAGCGATACAATCGGGACCCTCATTAAAAAGATCGCATGGTTCTGCGCTGATGCTTACAACAGGCAATACTGTAGGTTCATCAATTAAATAACTTCCGGTTACAACAGGGCTTGGTAATTTTCCCGTTTCAGTTTGCACCGCTTTAATTACTCCTGTTGAAGAAAAATGCACAGGAGTAATATATGCATCATCCAAAACATCAGGAATACTTCCATCGGTTGTATAATAAACATCCGTTCCAGCAACTTCAACATCAACTCCGCCGACATAAAAGCCTGGCGTTGTAATAATAACTGGCGCTGTTGCATAACCCGAATAACAGGTTCCCACATTTGCAGCACCCGGTGTTGCTTCATCGGAATAACACCAGTTTCCTCCGTCGGGAATTCTTGCACGGCTATTATTTACCTGCAGCTGATCTACCAATATCGAATCAATTAAAACACCGCTATTATTAAATAATGAAATTGTTTCACCGTTTGCTATTTTAAAGTTTGCATGCAAATCAGGTGCTGTTCCCGGATTGCTAAACCATTCGGGATTATCATAAAAAAATACATCGGAAGTTGAAATACCAAAATGCAACCATGTTCTCCCTGTTCCATCGTCTGCACCATATTGATGTATTTCTACTGCGAGCACATTTTCTCCATCAATAAGCAGCGATGCAATTAATGTGGAATCCAATTCAATTGTTTTTGGGCGATAGCCTTGGTACATTAATGCTTCATGCCAATAATTTGCATAGGTATTATGAGTTGGTGTTCCGGTAATATTCATCCTTGCTACCTCAACATCATTTATATAAACAACATAACCATCATCATAGTCCATGCTCAAAATTGTTTTGATGATCTTGGATTTATCTACTATATCAAATTCTTTGCGGTAATAATAGGCGCTACCTGTGAGTATGGTATTATCATCTCCATCGCCGCTGCCAAATCCACCGGAAGCAGTACTCCAGATCGCAGTGAAGGTTACGTCATTCCAGTTGGAAGGGGGTTCGGTTGTTCCATTTTTATATTCCCAGATATCCTCATCAAAAATTGCTGTCTCCCAGTGATCAACTGGTGAAACAGGACAACTCAAACAATTCCTGTTTTTCCCCGAAGCATAAACAATTAATCGTTGGCTTGCAGGCAACACAGTGTCGGGAAAAACCCAATTCGTACCCAAGGCATTATCATCTTTCAGCGAATAACCTGAGAGGTTAACTGCTCCTGCACCATCGTTGTATATTTCGATCCAGTCGGGATAGCTGCCATCTTCATCCTCAAAATATTTATTGTTTGTTGGTGAAACCTCATTTATCACAATCTGCGCATTTAAATGCCCGAAAGCAAATGCAAGGATAAAATATAGAATTCTTTTCATCAAGTAAGTAGTAAATTTTGAATTTAACAGAAATTGTTTTTTTTCGACGCTGCGTTATTCTTTAATAAATGAAGCTGTGAATTTATTTCCATCATTGATCATTTGCAAATGATACAAACCTGCCGGAAGAATGGATATATCTATCATTCTATTTATATCCGTATTCACTTCCGTTGAAATAATCTTTTTACCTGCGAGATCAAATATGTTTACCATTGAATTACCGTTAATTTCAGCAGGAGCCGAAATAGCAATTAATTCATTTGCAGGGTTTGGATAAATACTTATGATTGAAACTGTCTCTTCATCATTTATAGAATTTGCACATGGTAAAATAAATTCCGTTCCGGGTGAACCTTCAGGACAGCTTTCCATCCAGTTGGAAGCATCATTTAAATTGAGAACGGGATTGACAATTTGAAGGGCAAAACCACCACCATCAGGTGATAGCGGGAACGGGGCTTCATCATCATAACCTACACTTTGATATAACTTATTGGTTGAATCGTAAATTAATATCACATCTCCTTCGCCGCTGAATCCAAAATTCAAAGCGCCAACTTTATTTATGATGCCCGGAAACTGTGCATTAAATTTTGCCTCATCCTGATAAAATACAAGATATCCTCCTGCAGCAATTGAAACACCATTTGGAATGGTGAAGGTGTTTTTGTTTTTATCTTTTATTTTCCAGCCGCTGAGATCAAAATCTGTTGCCGATGAATTAAATAATTCAAACCAATCGTCAGCGTCTTCTGTAGGTGATGATTTATAATTTATTTCATCAACAATCGGGTTTTCATAACATAATGCAAAGGGTTCTCCCGGCGATCCGCCCAAACAACCGGCGAACCATGATGTAGATAATTCAGGAGCCGCGAGGGTAGCAGCTATTTCCATTGTTCTGCCATGTCCATCTGGTGTTATAGGCCAGGGATGTTTATCGTTGAATGAAAATGTTTCGATGGTGTTTCCGAGGAAATCGCTGAAGGTAACAGAGTCGCCATCATTTTGAAGATTAAAAATAAAATCTCCTATTACATTTATAACACCGGGGTGTTGCGACATAAATTCTGCTTTATCTTCAGCAACAACCAGGTAACCACCTGCATCAATAACTGTATTTACCGGAATTTTAAAATTGTTATAAAATTGTTTATTAGAAAAAACAAAATCACTTAAATTAATTGGTGTAGGAGAGGGGTTATAAAG